>CAITUF010000128.1 GCA_903895475.1 uncultured Opitutia bacterium
ACCAACTGGCAGCGGCTGTTCCAGAAATTGGATACGCGGTTCGCTGCGGACGAACTCTAGCCACGCGCGGGCCGTGGCGAGGTCCAGTGCAGCGTTGGCATCCAGTCGCAACTCACCATCGAAGCTCGCGAGTGCGCTGCGAATATCGCTGATCGTGGTTTCCGGTAGGATTTTCACTTTCAACGTGCGGAAGCCGGCAGCGTTTTTCTTGGCGAAGTCCTGGGGGTCATCCGTCACCAAGCCGGCGCAGGGTAGGCTACCCCCGAAAGCGGCGATGGCATCCCAGTGGCGGCAAGAACTCAGTGCAGCTGCGAGGCACGGCAGTTGTGGCGAGGCTCCGACGACGGCCGTGAGATGGGACAAACTCCCTTGTGCAGAGTGGAGGACTTCGATGGCTGCCTCGATCGTTTCCGTCGGGAACCCCGGCCAAGGGGCGACCTCGCCGTAGCCTATACCTAGTTCGGAATGGGTCTGAATCAGGATGCGTTCGACGGCTTCGACCGGGCCCATGCCCGTCCGCAAGGGACGCCGAAAGCGCCGCCTGACCCGCTTGAACCCGAATTTGCCGTCCTTCATAGGCCGATAGTTCCTTAAATAACCCTCCGCCGCAAAAACAAATTGCCAGCGCGCAGGGGTCTCCCTAACACCCTTTGGGGAAACCGACCTGCTATGGCCTCCTCTAAAAACAAGGGCCGCGTTTCCCTCGACGAACGCTTTTATCTCTCCGCGGACAAGTTCTTCTTGGCCAACGCGGGGTTGGGCCTGACTTACGACGACGTCTCGCTCGCCACCCGCTACTCCGAGGTCCTGCCGCGGATGACGCGCTTAGACTCCTCCCTGTCCGATGCCCTCACGCTTTCTTTGCCCATCCTGTCCTCGGATATGGATACGGTCACCGAACACCGTATGGCCATCGCGATGGCCCTGAACGGTGGACTTGGGCTCCTGCACTACAACATGAAGCAGGAAGAGCAGGTCGCCGAGGTCCGTCGCGTGAAGAACCACATTCACGGGATGATCGGCGATCCCGCCGTGGTTTCCCCCGAGCACACCATCGCCGAGGTCCTGCTCCGCATTGAGGCCGATGGCCTGGCGTTTAGTACTTTCCCGGTCGTTGGTCGCGACAACACGCTCCTCGGTCTCCTCCCTGGTAGCGCCGTCAAAGAACGCCACGGCCAACGTAAGGTCGCCGAGGTCATGATTCCACGCGACAAGGTCTTCTCTGTTTTCGAGAAGGATCTGGGGAAAGATCCGATTGCCAAAGCCGATCGCCTGTTCTCCGAACACGTCGGCCAGAACAAGCTCCTCGTCGTCGACGCCAAGAACCGCCTGCGTGGCCTGTTCACGCTGAGCGACATCGAGCGCATCTCCGAAGAATCCCGCGCACACGTCCGCCCGACCCGCGACGCCGACTTCCGCCTCCGCGTGGGCGTGGCCGTCTCGGTTCCACGGACCCCCGAAGGAGAAATCGACCGCGAGCGTTTCTTAGCTCATACCGCCGCCTTGGTTGCCGAAGGCGCCGACGCCCTCGCTGTTTCCACCGCCCATGGCCATACTAAGGGCGTGGGCGACGCGATTCGCCTCCTCCGCAAGCAGCATAAGGGCATCACCCTCATTGCTGGTAACGTCACGAGCGGCGACGGCGTCGCTTTCCTCGCCGATGCCGGCGTCGATGCGGTCAAGATTGGTCAAGGCCCTGGTTCTATTTGCACTACCCGCATCGTCGCGGGGGTCGGCATCCCGCAACTCACCGCCTTGTACGTCGCCGCGCAGGCGGCCAAGCGCAAGGGTGTCCGGATCATTGCTGACGGCGGCATCACTAAGAGCGGCGATATCGTTAAGGCCCTGACGTTGGCCGATGTCGTCATCCTCGGCGGCCTCCTCGCTGGCTGTCGCGAAGCTCCGGGCAAGTTGATGGAGATTAACGGGAAAACTTATAAAGAATACCGCGGCATGGGTTCCCACGAAGCCATGCGCAAGGGTTCCGCTTCCCGTTACGGCCATTCCGCCGCCGGTAAGTTCAATAAGGTCGCTGCCGAAGGGATTGAAGCCCTTAAGGAGGTCTCTGGTTCGGTCGACCAGGTGCTCGGCACCCTCGCTGGCGGGGTCCAGAGTGGCCTCGGTTACCTCGGCGCCCGTAATTTAACGGAACATCGGGCCAACGCCCGTTACATTAGGGTGACCCCGGCTGGTCAACGTGAGGCGGCCCCCCACGACGTGATTGAAATTAAGGCCGGTTCCTAATACACTTACATCCTCATGCTCGCTTTCTTTCGTCACCTTATGGTCTTCCTGCTCGGCGCACTCGTCGGGGCCGTGGCCATTTTGTTCTTCCTCCCGACCTTTTCCGCAACCTTCACAAATACATCGATGGGGGCTGTGGCGAAGGTCGAAGAGCCTGCCAAGCCCGCCGAGCCCGTGGCCAAGGTTGAGGAACCAGCCAAGCCTGCTGAGCCCGTAGCCAAGGTCGAAGAGCCCGCTAAGCCGGCTGAGCCCGTGGCGAAGGTCGAAGAGCCAGCCAAGCCCGCTGAGCCCGTAGCCAAGGTCGAAGAGCCTGCCAAGCCCGCCGAGCCAGCTAAGCCGATGGTTGACGAGCCTGGTAAGCCGGCCGACCCCGTGGCCAAGACGGAACCAAAGCCGAAAGCCGACTCTGGCCAAAAGCTGGATTACACCGCGCTCAATGCCCGCCCCATTTTCTGGCCACCCTCGGTCCTCGTGACGACCGCGACCAGTGCGGCTCTGATGGAAAAGGGCAAGAAGGTCGCCGACATTCCCTTAGCGGAAGCGGACGTTCTGCAAATCTCTAAAGTGCTCGGTGACGGCACGCTCGAAGTGCGCGCGCAAGGCCTCAAGTTTGAAATCGACCAGAAGCTCACGGACTTCGAAGCCGGCGTCCGCCGCAAGATCGCCGAACTCGCCGATAAGGGCAGCACGATTCCCGCGCCCTACAAGACCGACCGTCCTTACGTCCCGCCTATCGCCCCTCTCCCCACCGCCCCAGCTCCCGTCGAGAAGCCGACTCCGGCCGTGACCGAGAAGCCGTCGCCAGCTCCAACGACTAAGCCGCCGACGCGCTCTAAGGACACCTTGGATGATAAGATGAACTCCCTCTTTGGCCGTAAGTTGACTCCTGAGGAATCTGCTGAAGCCGCTAAGAAGAAGCCTGCCAAGTGAGTTCAGCCAAAATCTTTTCATGGAATGTGAACGGGGTCCGTTCAGCCCTCGGTAAGGGCTTGGCGGAATTCATCGCAAAAACGGCGCCCGACGTCCTTTGCCTCCAAGAGACGAAGTGCGAGACGGTCACGGCGAGCACGCTGGGCTTGGCTTTCCCTCACCAGTTTTGGCATGAAGCCGAAAAGAAAGGCTACTCCGGAACGGCTATTTTATCCAAGACCGCCCCGTTGTCCGTCGCGACCGACTTCCCTGGCGATCACCCGCGCGAAGGCCGCGTCGTCACCGCTGAATTTGCCGGCTGCTATGTCCTGAGCGCCTACGTCCCTAATTCGCAGCGCGAACTGGAACGCCTCGACTATCGCCTGCAGTGGGATGCGGATTTCCGTAAGTACCTCGCAAAGCTAGCGAAGAAGAAGCCCGTCGTCGTCTGTGGTGACCTCAACGTCGCCCACGCCGAGATCGACTTGGCGAACCCCGCCACCAATCGCCGCAACGCTGGCTTCACGGACGAGGAGCGCGAATCCTTCGGGACGTTGCTCAATGATCATGGCTTCACCGATACCTTCCGTGCCCAGTTCCCGAAACTTGCGCAGCGTTATAGCTGGTGGAGCTATCGGCCAGGTATCCGCGCCCGCAATATCGGTTGGCGCTTAGATTACTGCCTGACTTCGGATGGCCTAAAATTCACACAGCCCGAGATTCATGATCAGGTCACGGGGTCGGATCACTGCCCAGTCTCGGTGCAGGTGGACGCGACGCTCTGAGTGCCTCGCTTAGTCGCTGCGCAAACAAGAGGATGGTCGTCACCGCGGCCGAGAGGAAGAATACCAGTGGCCCAATCCAGATGAGGTCTGGATCGGCCGGCCACACTTCAGCTGCCTCGCCATTCGGTTTTAGCGCGTAGCGCACCGGCAGTTCCGCCCCTGGAGCAAACGACCGCCAGACAGTCTGAAGTTCGCCTTTCTGCGCCTGTCCGCGGTCATCGGTCCAAGTGACGAGGTAGTAGGTCTCCGTCCGCTGGCCGTCTCGGTCATGAAGGATGCGCACGTCCCGGCCTTGAATCGTCGCCTTCGCCGGTTCGTGGACGAAGAAACCTTCGCCGATCATCGGCCAGACATAGACTGAGACCGCGATGAGCACCGCGACCCCGACGGCGAGGAGGGCCACCGACAACCAAAGCCGGAGTAGGGTCGGCGTCTCTTCCGGCGGGGGACCTTCGATGAACGGTTCTGGCTGCACGCCTTAGTGGTGTTCCTTCCCCATCAAGTGACGCACCCACGGCACGAGCGCTAGCAACACGACTGCCACGATGCCCACGACGAGGGCTTGATTGCTAAAGAAACTCGCCAGTGCGGCCGGGTCCTTTGAAGAGAACCCAGCCGATAGCGTACCCGAAAGTTTATTGCCGAGCGCCGTCGCCAAGAACCAGACGCCCAGGACGAGGCCAGTGAGCCGCGCAGGCGCTAGTTTACTCATCGTGCTCAAGCCGACCGGGCTGAGGCACATCTCGCCGAGTGTCTGCAGGAAGTAGACGCCGACCAGCCACCAGGGGCTGACCTTGCCCGCGACGATGCCTTGCGCGGCCGGCACCATGAGCGCAAAGGAGAGCCCTAGGAAGATGAGCCCAAAGACGAACTTCAGGGCAACCGAGGGCTGGCGCGTTCCGAGCGCGACCCACAGCCATGCGAAGATCGGGGCCAGGGCGATCACGAAGAGCGCGTTGACGGATTGGAACCACGAGGAAGGGAAAGGCTGACCGAGAATCTCGGTGCGCGTGAGTTCATCCGCGAATAACGTCAGGGTCGTCCCCGCTTGTTCGAAGACCGCCCAGAATAGGACGGCCGCGATGAAGAACACGCCGATCGCCGCGATGCGTTTGCTATCGTCGTCCTTCCGGATGACCCCGAAATACAACACGACGAGGATCGGCAGAGAGTAGATGGTGTAAGCGAGCCAGACGTATTCGTCCGACTTCATCATCAAGTAAAGCAGGGCGATGGTGCCGAGGGTGACGAGCGCGAGGCGTTCCCACGGGCGCCGGAGGTGTGCTTCGGGAGCGTCGCCAACATGGCTCACCCAGTTGAGCCGGCGCACGTAGACCCACATGCCGAGCGTCATGCCGACGCCGGCGGCGCCGAAGCCCCAATGCCACGAGTGGGCTGGATCAAAGCCCCAGCCCATCAGGATTTCTTTGAAGCCCGCGTCTTGCGCGAGGTAGCCGGTCACCAGCGGCGCGGCGAAGGCACCGATGTTGATGCCCATATAGAAAAGCGAGAAGCCGGCATCGCGGCGGGCGTCGCCGCGGGCGTAAAGTCCGCCGACGAGCGTGCTGATACTTGGCTTGAGCAAGCCGGTGCCAACCGCGATGAGGATGAGGCCCAGGTAGAAGGCCGGTAGGGAGTCCAGTACGAGGGTATAGTGTCCGGCGGTGATGACGAAGCCGCCGATTAGGACCGCTCGCCTAGCCCCGATAAAGTTGTCGGCGATGAACCCGCCGAGGATGCAGAGCATGTAGCTCGCCATGACGTAGTTGCCGTAGACCGACGCGGCTTGCTGCTGGTCGAAGCCCAGGCCGCCGGCAGCCATTGGGGCGATCATGAAAAGCATCAACAGGGCGCGCATCCCGTAGTACGAGAAACGCTCCCAGAGTTCGGCGAAGAAGAGGTTACTCAGTCCCTTGGGGTGGCCGCCAATGCCCCCGGTGTGCATTTCCTCTGGGACGTGGGGGGTCGAATCCGGGACAGGGAGGGGGGTCTTCATCGGGCTGGGGCTATAAGAGACAGGCAAAGCCCGCCTAGGCAGGCAACGCATTTGCCTGAAACCCTAGGCTGGCGTTGACAATGCCCCCCTCGCCCGTAACTTCTTGAGAACCATTCTCAATAAGCGTGACCCCGCTGTCCCAATTACTGCCCGGCCAATACGGCAAATTGACGTCCCTCAATCCTGAGCGGTCGGTGGATCAACGTCTCATGGCCCTCGGGCTCCTCCCAGGGATGGTGCTTAAGTTGGTTCGCAAAGCCCCCTTAGGTGACCCGTTGGCGATCGAGTTCGCGGGTCAGGTAGTGAGCCTCCGCCTGACCGAAGCCCAGACTATCATCATCGATGTGGCCGCGGATTGTCCCATCCAGCGCCCCCGCCCCCAAGCATGAGCGCCGCTGAGCCAGGTCTAACCGTCGCTTTGGTCGGTAACCCGAATACGGGGAAGTCGACCTTGTTCAATGCCCTGACGGGCCTGCGTCAGCGCGTCGGTAACTACCCTGGCGTCACTGTCGCCCGTAAGTCCGGTCAGTGCGATTGCGGCGATGGCACCAAGGTGGAGCTCATCGATCTCCCTGGGCTCTATTCACTTTCGGCCGCATCCCCCGATGAACAGGTCGTCATCGACGCTCTCTCCGGACACCTCGCCGATGACCGTCGACCCGATGCCGTGGTCGTCGTCATCGATGCGACCAACCTGCTGCGGAATCTCTTCCTCGCCTCGCAACTCTCGGAGTTAAATCTGCCCGTCGTCCTGGTGCTAAACCAAGCCGATGTCGCGGCCGAGCAAGGCCTGAAGATTAACACCGAACTATTGTCGCGTCGGCTCGGTGGCATCCCCGTTGTTTTGACCTCCGCCTGGAAGGGCGAGGGGATCTCTGCGGTCCGTCGCGCCATCGGCGAAGCCCTCCGCGCTCGAGTGCGAATGCCAGCGGTGGAATGGCCACCCTTGGTTGAAGAAGCTTTGGCCGATGTGGCGGCCGGGGTGGCCGCGGACATCGGTCGTGCCCCTGGCCGTGCCGATGTGGAGCGGCTCCTTTTTGATTCCACGACTTCGGTCGGACAACGCCTAGGCTGGGCGGCACCACGTCGCGACGTCGTCATCCGCGCCGCCCGCGATAAGGTGCGCCGGGCCGGTTATAATCCCTTGGCGGCAGAGCCGCTCATCCATTACGAGCGTCTCCGTAAACTGCTCGAGGGCGTCGTCCAAGGCGGCGGTAATCGGACAGGTGGCAGCGCCGCCGTTGACCAAGTCCTCCTCCACCGCGTCCTCGGGCCAGTTGTTTTTGCAGGCATCATGCTCGGCATGTTCGCCGCGGTTTTCTGGCTAGCGAAATTCCCGATGCAATGGATCTCCGGGGGCGTTGATGCGCTCAAGTTGGGCGTCGCGCCGCTTTTGGACGGCATGCCCATGCTGCAGAGTCTCGTTACGGACGGTATGATTGGCGGGGTGGGGGCCTTTCTCGCCTTCCTGCCGCAGATCCTCATCCTTTTCTTATTCGTCAGTATTTTAGAGGACAGCGGCTATATGGCGCGCGCGGCGTTCATCATGGACCGGTTGTTCAGTTGGTGCGGGCTCAACGGTAAGAGTTTCGTGCCTTTGCTTTCGGGCTTCGCTTGCGCAATCCCCGGCATCCTCTCCACCCGTACCATCGAAGACCCGAAGGCTCGCTTGGCCACCGCGTTCGCGGTGCCGTTCATGAGTTGTTCAGCGCGCTTCCCAGTCTACGCGCTGATGTGTGCGGCTTTCATTGGGCCACTCTACGGGCCGGGCTGGGAATCCGTGGTCATGGTCGGTATGCATTGCGTCGGGCTCCTCTTCGCCGTCCCCACTGCTTTCGTACTGACCCGCTTCGTGCTCAAGGTGAAGCCACAGCCGTTCGTGCTCGAGCTACCCCGCTACCAGATGCCCAAGCCGCGCGATGTCCTTTGGCGTATGTGGCAGAATGCCGCCGAGTTCGTCTCCCGGGCCGGCACGGTTATCTTTGCCATCACTATCATTGTCTGGGCGCTCTCCTACTTCCCGCGCGATCCCGCAGTCGAACAGCGCATCCGCGCCACTGCCGTCGGCGTAGCGCCCGCGGTCGTCGATGCCCAAGTCCAGTCCGCCTATGTCGAGCAGTCCTGGATGGGCCGTTTCGGTAAAAGCGTCCAACCCATCTTCGATCCCTGCGGCTTCGACTGGAAAATCACCGTCGGCGTGCTGGCGAGCTTCCCCGCCCGCGAGGTCATCGTCTCGACGCTGGGCGTCACCTATTCCGTGGGCGAAGGCGCCGAGGCGGATAGCAAGCACTTGCAGCAGGTGATGCGCGACGCGAAGTGGACCGAGGGTCCGCGAGTGGGCACACCGATTTTTTCCCTGGCCGCCATCCTCGCCCTCATGGTGTTCTTCGCGCTTTGTTCGCAGTGCGGACCGACCGTCGCAACACTCGCCCAGGAAACGGGCGGATGGAAGTGGGCGGCGATTTCTTTTGTCTACATGACCGCCCTCGCCTGGCTCATGGCTGTGGCGGTCTACCAAGGCGTTAGCCGACTCGCATGAACCTCGAAACCGTCCTCATCGGTGCAATCGTCGGCGCGGCCGCTGGCTGGCTCGTGCGTCGCTGGCTGGCCGCCGCTCGTCGCCGCAAAGCAGGCGGCTGCGCCGGTGACTGCGGCTGCGCGGCGAAGATTCAGCCGAAGAAGTGAGGGAGAAGCCAGGGAGAGTACGGAGTACAGAGTACAGAGTACGGATTACCGAGTACAGAGAGGCAGGTGAACGAGGATTCAGCGACCCTTGTCCCCTATTCCGTACTCCGTACTCTGTAATCCGCACGCTGCACTCTGCCTTCCGGTCTCCGTTCCCCCTCGGGTTCTGCTTCCTGGCAAAACACTTTTTGCGCTTTTGCACGCGGCTTAGCCGCAGTTGCACCTTTGCACGGCAACCAGCCTTTCTCAAACCGGCTGCTGCTGACTGAGGCAATGCAGGGCGCCGCCCTCGATGAGGAATAAGCGGCAGTCGAGGCCCACGATTTTTCGCCCCGGGAAGCAGTCGGCGATAATCCCGAGCGCTAGCTTATCGGAGTCTTGTCCATACAGCGGCACTAACACGCCATCGTTGACGATCAGGAAGTTCGCGTGGCTCGGTGGGAGGTCGCGACCAGCCAAGCGGATCGGCTCGGGCATCGGCAGTTCGATCACGTCGAGGCGCTGTTGGCGTGGGCGCATCTCGCGCAGGCGCTTCAGGTTTTCCTGCAGCGGCGCGTAGTTCGGCGAAGCCTTGTTGGCTTCGGCGACCGCCAGGATGGTGCGCGGGCCGATGAAGCGCGCGAGGTTATCGATGTGCCCGTCGGTGTCATCGTTGGCAAGGCCTTCGCCAATCCAGAGGAGTTCGTCGATGGCGAGTCCGTCGTGGATGGCAGCATGGAACGCCGCATCATCTCGGCCTTCGGCCCGGTTCGGGTTGTTCTGGACGGCTTCGGTCGTGAGCAGGAGGCCATCACCGGAGACTTCAATGCCGCCGCCTTCGAGTTCAAAGGGATAGCTGAATTTCTTCAGGCCGAGACGCGCCGCAATCTTGCCCGGCACTTGGTTGTCGAGCGAGGCCTCGAACTTCCCGCCCCAGCCGTGGAATTCCCAGTCCGTCAGGGCGAGTTCCTTGGTGGCATCGTTCTTGACGAAGATCGGGCCGTGGTCGCGGCACCACACGTCGTCCGTAGCGATGTCCGTTAATTCAATGACCGAGAGGTCGGCCTTCGCTTCCTTGAGCGCGTGTTCGGCTTCAGCGCGCAGTTTGCCCGCGGCGTTGATTTTCACTGGCTGAAATTCGGCGATAGTCGCAGCGAACTCCGCGAACTTCGCGGGGATGAGATCGTAGTGGCCCGGCCATAACGCGGTGTTCGACGGCCACGACAGCCACGTGGCGGACTGGGGTTCCCATTCCGCAGGCATGCGGAAACCAAGGGAGCGAGGCGTGGACATGCGAAGGGTCAGTCGCGCAGGCGGCGCGTTAGGTCGCCGTAAGCGTCGATGCGGCGGTCGCGGAAGAAGGGCCAGATGCGGCGGAATTCCCGCTGCTTGACGAGGTCACAATCGGCGAGGAGGACTTCTTCTTGGTCGCTCGAAGCGCGGGCGACGATCTCGCCGTAGGGGTCCGAGACGAAACTCTGCCCCCAGAATTGGGTGCGTCCTTCGGTGCCGACGCGGTTAGTGGCGGCGATGTAACAGCCGTTAGCCACGCCATGGCCGCGCTGGACGGTTTCCCAGGCATTATGCTGGGCACGACCAAAGGCGGCTTTTTCTTCGGGCAGCCAACCGATGGCGGTCGGGTAAAAGAGGATATCGGCACCTGCGAGCGCCGTGAGGCGCGCGGCTTCGGGATACCATTGGTCCCAGCAGATGAGCACGCCGAGGTTACCGTGGGCCGTCTTCCAGCTACGGAAGCCGAGGTCACCCGGCGTGAAGTAAAACTTTTCCTCGAAGCCCGGATCCTGCGGAATGTGCATCTTCCGATACTTACCGAGCACCGTGCCGTCGGCGTCGATGACGGCCGCCGTATTATGGTAGACCTCGCTGCCGCGTGCTTCGAACAGCGGGGCGACGATGACCACCCCGAGGCGCTGCGCGACCTTTGCGAGCTCGGTCACCGACGGGCCTGTCTCAATGGGTTCGGCGAGGTCGAAGTTCCGCGGGTCCTGGGTGATGCAGAAATACTTCGTCGTGAACATCTCCTGCAGGCCGATAACTTTCGCCCCCTTGGCCGCGGCTTCTTCAATGCGTGGGATGGTCTTCCGGACATTCGCCGCCGGCGTGTCTTCGGCGGTGAGTTGGATCAGACCGACGCGGACGGAGTCAGCCATGGCAATTTAGTAGACGAGCTTGTTAATCGGATACTCCACGATGCCTTCGGCCCCGGCAGCCTTGAGGGTCGGGATGAACTCACGCGCTTGGCGGGTATCGATGATCGTTTCGACCGCAATCCACTCAGGGTTGCTGAGCGGCGAGATCGTCGGGTTGCGCAAAGCGGGCAGGGCGGCGGCGACTTGCGCGAGCTTCGCCTTCGGGAGGTTGAACTTGAGGCCGACCATGTGTTGGGCGGCGAGAGCACCTTGCAGCATCAGCACGATTTGCTCGATCTTCGCGCGCTTGGCGGGGTTGGCCCAGGCCGCTTTATTAGCGATGAGGACCGTCGTCGTTTCCATGAGTTGGGCGACGATGCGCAGCTTGTTGGCCTTGATCGAAGAGCCCGTCTCGGTGATGTCGACAATCGCATCCGCGAGCTCGGGGACCTTCACCTCGGTGGCGCCCCAGGAGAATTCGACCTCACACTCGATTCCTTGCGCCTTGAACCAGCGGCGGGTCGTCTCGACGAGTTCGGTGGCGACGCGCTTGCCTGCGAGGTCCTTGGCGGTCTGGACGGGCGAGGCTTCTGGTACACAAAGAACCCAGCGCGACTTTTGGGCGGAGGCGCGGCTATAGATGAGCTCGCACACTTGGACGACGTCGGCGGCGTTTTCCTGGACCCAGTCCTGGCCGGTCAGGCCGCAGTCAAAGAAGCCGTGTTCAACATAGCGGGCGACCTCCTGGGCGCGGATGAAGCGGCCGTCGAGGGAGGGGTCGTCAAAAGAGGGGCGGTAAGACCGGCTGCTCTTGGCCACCGGGAAGCCGGCACGGGCGAAAAGCTGGAGGGTGGCCTCCTCAAGGCTCCCTTTGGGCATCCCAATCATCAATTTAAGGGCTTCCTGACTCATTAGGCCTTTGAGGAAGCCCACGGACTGCCCCTCCGCAAGCATTAAGGGGTTGACTCGTTTGGTCGCCGAAATGACCCTTCGCGAACTCCCCCTACTGTCATGCAGCGCTCTCTGCTTATCCTCTCCGCTTCCGTCCTGCTCGTTGCCTGTGAAGGCTCCAAGAGCCCTTGGTCTACCTCTACGCAAGCCACTTCCGGCGTGAGCGATGTCAACGGTAAGCCTGTCGAGGCCGCTGCTCCTGGCGTTAAGTTCTCCTGGGACAAAGATGCCCCCGCAGAAGCCCCTAAGGCTGTGGTGGCCGCTGCCCTCGAAGCCCCTAAGGACGCCAATAAGGCCCGCGTGCTCGAAGTCCGCGAAGGCTCTGGCCTCATTTCCCTCCTCCGCTCCGACAAGCCCGACGTCAAGGCCCGCCTCCAGCTGGTTAAAGACGGCAAGGCCCTCCTCGTCGAAGTCGTGAAGGTCAGCGATAATAACGAGATCATCGCCAACATCATCCCTAATCAGGAAAAGGCGCCTAAACTGGCCGCTGGTGATGAAGTGGCTTGTGGCGTCCTTGCAGCCGCTGCCCAGTAATTAGCCGGGGCGAGACAGCCCCGTGACAGAAGGACCCGCCCGCCCACGCCGGCGGGTCTTTTGTTTTTACGCCACCCCTCCAAAATAGGTTAAAACAGGGTTTTTCGGCTCTGCCGTTGACCCTTCAAGATGGCACACCTATTGCTGATTTTCCGTATTCCACCCATGCCTAGTGCCCGTTCCACCGCCCGCCCTGGGAATGTTTCCCGCCGGGTCCTCAGTCTCTTGGGCGGGGTCATCCTTTTCATTGTCTTGGCGGCTGCCTTGTCGGTCTGGTCGGTGGGCCGCTTTGCCCCCAGGCTCCTTGATTCGACGTTGTCGTCCAAGTCGGGCGCCCACCTGGCCGTCGAAAATAACGACACCAATTTATTCGTCGGCCGGGTTAACTTTACCGACTTTACGGTCACTAATCCTAGCCGTTGGACCGACGCTCGCTTCCTTAAGGGCAAGCGGCTGCAGCTCGACCTCGATTCAGCCACGTTCATCGGCGATGGCCGTCGGGTCGTGCACTTACTCGAACTCGATATCGATGAGCTCACGCTGGTCGGTAAGGAGGACTACCTGAAGGACAACAACGCCCAGGATATTTTCCGAGGGCTTAAATCCGCGGACACTCCGCCTCCTCCCGCCGGCCAACCAGTCGTCGATGTACCGCGCACCCCGTTCTTAATCGAGAAACTCCGCCTCCGCATTGGTCATATCACGGTCATCGCCGCCGACGGCACGCCGCAACGGCGCGTGGTCATCGACCGCCAGTTCGACTTGGTCTTCGAGGCCCAGAATATCACGGATGTGAACCTCGAGGAGACCCTCACAGGCCCCCTCGGCAAACAGGTAGTCGCCCAGACGCCTGCCACCACGGCTGGGCTGCTATTTGACCTGACGAAGGATAAGATTCGCACGTCCATCACCGAAAAACTTTTAAACGAAAAATAATTCTATGACCGACACCCCTGCCCCTGAGCCCGTGCCGCCCGACACCACGACCCGCCTCGCCGAATTGGAAGGCGAAGTGGCCCGCCTCCGCGATACGGTTCTCCGTAGCCAAGCCGATCAACAGAATCAGCAGCGCCGCCACCAGCGCGACCGCGAGGAGCTGCGTAAGTTCGCCTCCGCTGGCCTGCTCGAAGAGCTCTTACCTAGCCTCGATGCGCTCGCCCTCGGGCTCGCCTCCGCCCAGGGCCAAACCGAAGGCCGCGCGGTCGCCGAAGGCTTCCGCATGGCGGTCAACCAACTGCGGAACACCTTGGCCCAGCAGGGCCTCGCCGAACTCAACCCCCTGGGCCAGCCCTTCAATCCCTCGCACCATGAGGCGGTTTCGCAAGAGGCGAGCGACACCGTGCCCGAGGGTTCCGTGACCCGCGTGGCCCGTCCGGGTTGGTCGTTGCATGAACGCGTCCTCCGCCCCGCTGCCGTCTTCGTCTCCACCGGCCCCGCGAACAAGTAATTCCTCCGGCGATGAAAGAAGATTATTACGCCTTGCTCGGCGTTGCCAAGAGCGCGACGGCGGATGAAATTAAGAAAGCCTATCGCAAGAAGGCGATGGAGTTTCACCCGGACCGTAACCCTGGTGATATGGCCGCTGAGGAAAAATTTAAACAAGTCTCCCGCGTCTATGAGGTGCTGTCCGACGAACCGAAACGTAAACTTTACGACCAACAGGGCTCGGCGGCTTTCGAACAGGGCGGCGCGGGCGCCGGCGGCGGCGGTGGTGGCCAGCGAGCCCAACGCGGCGCTGACCCGATGGACATCTTCAACCAGATGTTTGGCGGCGGCGGTGGCGGCGATATGTTTGGCGGCGGCGGTGGCCAGTCCCAGGAAACGTCGGGCGAAGACTTGCGCCATGAGATCACCTTGACGCTCGAAGAGGCGGCCACTGGGGTCAGCCGTAAGGTGACTTACCGGAAGCACAAGGCCTGCGAGAAATGTACCGGCAGTGGCGCCGAGCCGGGCTCCAAAAAGAGCCGCTGCCCGACTTGTGGGGGGCAGGGGCACGTGGTCCGCTCTAATGGTTTCTTCCAGATGCGCCAGGTTTGCCCTTCTTGCGGCGGCCAAGGCGAACGTATCGAGAAGCCCTGTCGCGGTTGCGCCGGCGAAGGCCGCGTGGTCGGCGACCATACGGTTGATCTCCGCATTCCACCCGGCGTGGATACGGGCACCCGCTTGCGCTCGAGTAATAATGGTTCTGCAGGGCGTCGCAACGGCGCCGCGGGCGACCTTTATGTCGAGATCACCATCCAGGACCACGAGCTCTTCGAGCGCGATGGCGATGACCTCGCCTGCGCAGTCCCCGTGAAGTTTTCGATCGCGGCCCTCGGTGGCCCCATCGAGGTTCCGAAACTGAAGGGTAAGACCATCTTGAAGATCCCGGCGGGCACCCAAGGCGGCACCACCTTCCGCCTCAAGGGCGAGGGCATGCCGAAGCTCCGTGGCGGCACTTGTGGCGACCTCTTGGTGCGCGTTGACATCGACGTACCCAAGAAGCTGACGGATGACCAGCGGGCCGCGCTGCAGGCCTACGCCGATGCCTCCAACGATGGGGCCGCCCCCGTCGCGGATTCTTGGAAGCATAAGTTCCGGAAGTTCTTCTCCTGACCTTGCGGTCAGACGGCCGCGACCCTACGTTGCCGTTCATGCCACGTGACCCTGGCCAGACCGATCGACTCATCCGCCGTTTACGGTGGGATGAACTCGACCCGGCTTGGTTGCGTCGCTTGGCGGAAATGGCCCGCGCCGAAGATATTGCCGGCGGTGGTCTCTTGCACCCGCCCGCCCGCTCCGGCGACCCGTCGGCCGCCTTGCTCGCAGCCTCGGGTCGTCGCGCCCACGCCCGCTTGGTCTCCCGCGGTGAATACGTCCTCGCTGGCCTCGGCCTCCTCGAGCCCATCCTTTCTGTCTACGGTGGCGCCTGCCAAGTTCGCCCGCTCCTCGCCGACGGCACCGCGATCTCCCGCGGCACCGTCGTGGCTGAACTAGAAGGTCCGGCGACCGAATTATTGACGGCCGAGCGGACGCTTCTGAATTTTCTCCAGCGACTCACGGGCGTGGCGACGCAAACGCAGACCTATGTCCGCGCGCTGGGTTCCTCGGCCGCGCGGCTACTGGATACACGCAAGACGACGCCCGGCTTCCGTATGCTGGAAAAATACGCGGTCGGCCAAGGGGGCGGCTATAATCACCGCCTCGGGCTCTTCGACCGTATCATGGTGAAGGACAACCATCTCGCCGCGGGCGAGGCGACCGTAGCGCAGCGCGTGACCGACCTCGTCCTGGCGGCGCGGGCTTCGCGCCCAGACTTGCTCGTCGAAGTGGAAGTCGATGCGGTGGCGCAAATTGAGCCAGTCTTAGCTGCCGGCGCTGATGTCGTCTTGCTGGATAATTTTTCCTTAGTGCAACTGCGCGCGGCCCTCCCGCTCCTCCGCGGTCGCGCTTGGTCCGAGGTCAGCGGCGGGGTTAACCTCGAAACGCTTCCGCTCATCGGCGAACTCAACCCCGACTTTGTTTCCTGCGGCGCGCTGACCCACGCGGCGACTTGGGCGGATATCGGCCTTGACTGGGCTTAAACCATGCCCGCCCTCGACAGCAGCATTCTGGTGGCTTTCCTCGAAGCCGGCGACCAACCCGTCAGTGGCGACCGCTTGGCGAAAGAGCTCGGTATCTCGCGCGTCGCCGTCTGGAGTCGCCTCGAGCGTTTACGCGCGGCGGGCTTCACGTTTAAGGCCTCGACGCGGAAGGGTTATATTTTGACTGATGTGCCCCGTGAACTCAACGCCGCTTGGCTCGGTGCTCAGTTGCGGCGGCGCAAGGTGGTTCCGGAAGTCGAATTACTCGCTGAAGTCGATAGCACGAATTCAGAAGCCGAGCGCCGGCTGGCCGCAGGGCAGGAAGCACCGTTCGCCGTGCTGGCCCGAGCCCAAAGCGCTGGCCGTGGTCGCCTCGGCCGCCGTTGGCACAGCGCACCCGCAGGTAATCTCTACATGTCCTTAGCCTTCCGGCCGTTCATCCCGCCGGAAAACCTGAAGCCCTTTACGATTTGGATGGGCCTTGCGCTTTGTGCCCACGTCGAAGCGGCCTATGACGTGAAGCTCGGCCTAAAGTGGCCCAATGACTTATTATCCGCCGACGGTCGTAAGGTCGCCGGGATGCTCACCGAGTCTCGCCTCGACGCCGATGCGGTTCGCGAGCTGGTCTTTGGGCTCGGCCTCAATGTGTCGTCCAAGTCTAAAGACTTTCCTCCGGAGTTGCGGGCGATCGCGGCTTCGCTGGAGCTGGCCGGCGCAACGTCCCTCGATGTTAACCGCGTGGCGGCCGAAGTGCTCGAGGCTTTGTTCGTGGCTTGGGAGCAGTTTATTGAAGGCACGTGGATGCCAACCTTCCGGGCGCGCTGGCAGCGCTATGATGTGCTGACAGGCCGCTCAGTCCGCGTCGGCTTACGCGGGGAACCCGTTGCCGGCATCGTCGATGGTATCGATGACGAGGGCTCCTTAATTCTCCGCACGGGTGGTGGTCGTAAGACCATCGTTTCCTCTGGCGAGGTCACCCTCCGGAAGGAATGAGCGTGCAACCTTGCCCTCGTCACCCGCCTTGCTAACTTCCCCCCGTGGCCATCCTTTGTCTCGATGTCGGTAACACCCACGCCCACTGGGGCTTGGTCGCTGGCCGTGTGATCCTCGCCCACGGTGAGTTCCCGACGGCGGCCTTGTCGACTGATGCGCTCCGCGCGCTTTTAACCGAGCATGCACCGACGGGGATCGCCCTCGCGAGCGTGGTACCCACGGCGACCGCGACCATTGAGCCCGTCCTGCTCGGTAGCGGCTTGCCTTACCATCACCTGCGGCATGACACCGTCTGCGGGTTGGGCTTTGATTACCCTCGGCCCGCCGAAGTGGGCCAAGATAGACTCGCCGATTGTGTCGGGGCTCAGCTCGTCGTCGGTGCACCCGCAGTCATCGTCGGCATGGGTACCGCGACGACGGTGGATATCTTGACCGATAAGGGCTACGCCGGTGGCATCATCGCTCCCGGCCTCGGGGTGATGACGCGCTACCTCCACGAGCGCACCGCTTTGCTACCAGCCTTGGATCCCGCGGACGTGCTCGGTGGCCCCGCCATCGGAAAGTCGACAGTCGATGCCATGCGCTCGGGCTGTGCCCTTGGGTTCGCGGGTATGATTGGCGCCTTGCTCGATGCCGTGACGGCTGAATTAACCAAACAGGGCGGCCAACCCCCCGCCGTGATTGTCACCGGTGGCGCCGCCGTCTATCTCCCCGCCAGCTGGCGCGAACGCGTCCGCCATGAACCCCACCTGACCTTGCTCGGCCTGGCCGAGTCCCATCGTCGCTCCCGCCCATGACCCCCGAAGAATCCAACGCCAAGCTCCGTCGCCTCGTCCCTTGGCTGGGCGGAGCAGTCGTTGCCGTCGTCATCGGCGGCGTGGCCCTCGCCTTGGCCACTAAGCGTGAGGGACCCTGGGTCCTAGTCGCCGCCGACGTGGTCTTCACGCTCGTCCTGCTCATCGCCCTGTGGCGCGCGCTCGGACGGAAGCGTTAGGCCTTCGTCATTTTTAGCAGTTCCTTTCGGCGGTTCTTGATCTCGGTACAGCCGGATTTCGCCAAGCGGTCCGTCGAGAAGGCTTCCACCGTGAGGGAGGCCACGGCCGTGCCGTAGACCATCGCCTGCCGGAGGGTGGCAAAGTCGGTCTTCCCAGCCGCCGCCAGGTAGCCCAAGAGGGCCCCGGCGAAGCTGTCGCCCGCCCCGGTGGGGTCCCGGAGCTCGGTGACAGGGAAGGCGGGCAGGGTAAAGAGGCCTTCTTCATGGAAGAGCACCGCCCCGTGTTCGCCCTTCTTGATAATGACCGTCCGGCACCCGTGCGTTCGGAGATGCTTGCCCGCCACAATGACGTTGGCTTCGCCCGTCAACTTCGCCGCTTCGGAATCATTCACGACCAGTAAGTCGGAGCGACGCATGACTTCACCGAGCATCTCCCGCTGCGTTTCAATCCAGATGTCGATGGTATCGACGAGGACGAACTTGGGCGCGGTGAGCTGGTTGAGGACCGCCAACTGGAGGTCGGGGCGAATGTTGCCGAGCATGACATACGGCATCGCTTGTTGGAGTTCCGTGAGGCGCGGCTGGAAGCGCTCAAAGACGTTGAGCTGGAGGTCCTCGGTGTCACGGCGGTTGTAGTTCTCGTGGTAGCGACCGCGCCAGGCAAACGTCCGTCCCGTCTCGTCGAGTTGTAGTCCCGATAGGTCGATGCCACGCTTGGCGAGTTTCTTACGGTCGCGATCGCGGAAGTCGTGGCCGACCACCCCGACGATGTGCGGCGGCGCGAAGTAGCTGGCCGCGAGACACGCGTACGAGGCGCTGCCCCCGAGGATACGTTCTCCCGTTGCGTGCGGAGTGATAATGCTATCGTAGGCGACGGAGCCGATGACGAGAACGTTGTCGGGCGTGGCGAGGCCTTTGACTTTAATGCGGCGAGGAGGGGTCATGAAAAGAGTTCGGGTTTGGCTTCGCGCAGGCGGAAGAGGGCGAGCAGCGCGAGGCTGTGAGTGTGCGGCGAGGCGAGGGCGTTCTGCAAGGCTACGCGCGGAGCAACGCTCAGGACCTGCAGCTCCTCGTGTTCATCCGGAGCTTTCGTGCCCGTCGGGCGAACCCCCTCAAGTAGCACGAAATGGCAGCGATTACGCTGAATTGCCGGGTTGGGCGCACAACTGCCGAGGAGCGTGGCGCGGCCGCCCGCGAACCCGGTTTCTTCTTCGGTCTCGCGCACCGCGGCGAGCACGGGGTCTTCGCCGGCATCGATGACGCCACCGGGCGTTTCGGTCGAGAGATCCTGTAAGCCAAAGCGGAATTGGCGCACCATCACCAACCGACCATCCTCGGTCAGCGGTAACGCGAGCACCCAGTCGTTGGCGTGGATCACAAAAAAATCACCCTCTCGTTTATCGAGAGGGTGATGAGAGTGTTCCTTGTAAACCCGAAAGACCTTACAGTCGGCATGCAGCGCTTCGTGCTGGACGGACCAGCGGGCGGGCGCAGACATCGGCTGAGGCTTACTTGGTCTTCAGAACCTGACCGATCTGCATCTTGTTAGGATTAACGCTAGGATTCAGATCCTGCAGCGCCTTCAACGAGATGCCGGCCTTCTTAGCGATACCAGAGAGCGTGTCGCCCTTCTGCACAGCGTAGGAACCAGGACCTGCGACGACCGTCTTGCTGCCAGCACCACCAGTGGTGGGTGCGGCGGCCTTGGCCTTGAGGCCAGCCTGGAGGGTGGCGATGGAATCGGAGAAGGTCTTGTTGTTTGCGTCGATGCCCTGTTTGATGCTGCCGAGTTCGGCGGCAATCGCGGAGACGTCGGCGGAGTTGGCCTTTTGGCCGAGCGAGGCGCTCACTTCGGCCGCAGAGTCGGTAGCCTTGGTGGCAGCGACGGTAGCGGCTTCGGCCGAACCCTTCGCTTTCAGGGCGAGAACGAGGCCGGCGGCGCCAAGGGCGAAGCCGACAATGCCCACGATGAGCGGGAGCTTGGATTCAGAGGAGGAGGAGGAGATGCTGTCGTTTTCCATAGTGGAGAGGATGATTCGGGTTGGAAGGAGTTGAGATTAGCGGATTGACAGGGACGGCAATACAAAATCATCATGCAAGTCGGGTTTTCGGGCAGTATCTCAATTGGTAGAGTCCCTGCTTTGGGAGCAGGGTGTTGCAGGTTCAAGTCCTGTCTGCCCGACCACCCGGTTACTTTCTACTGTCCTCGGACAGTCAGGAGTAACGTAGTTGCACGCCGTCTTTGCTGACGGTGACGTGATTAGCCCCGCCTGGCTGGGTCGAAGCTTCGGTCCGACCGACGACCCGCGCTTCTAGCTGGAGGCCAGCGGCGACCGCCAGAACAGCGGTAACGTCCGCCGGGTCGACGTAGACCTCTAAGCGGTGTCCCATGTTATAAACCTTATGCATTTCCTCGGGTTCTGTGCCGCTGGCTTGCGCGATGGCCGCGAAAATCGGGGGTACTGGGAAGAGATTATCCTTAATAAAATGTACGTGGGTCCCGAAGCGCTTGCACTTGGTCTGGCCGCCGCCCGAGCAGTGGATCAGGCCGCGGACGCGCTCCCGGCCGAGAGTATGGAGGAGGCGGAGGGCAAAGGGGGCGTAGGTCCGGGTCGGGGAGAGTAGAGCCTGCCCAACAGTCAAGGATGAGCCCGGGAGCGGATCCGTCAGGCGATAGGGGCCGCAGTAGGCCAAATCGGCCGGCATGGCCCGGTCGTAGGTCTCGGGGTACTTCTGGGCGTAGGTGTTGGCCAAGAGCTCGTGCCGGGCACTGGTCAGGCCATTCGACCCAATCCCACTGTTCTCACCCGCTTCATAGGCGCAGCGGCCGCCCGAAGCGAGGCCGACAATCGCTAAGCCCGGCGTGATGCGCGCGGCGTCAATGACGTCGCCGCGGCGGAGAATCGCGGTGGCCGTGGAGTCCACCGTCAGGGTGGGAGTGAGGTCGCCGACGTCCGCCGTTTCGCCCCCGCCCGAGCGGATGCCAAAGCCTTGCGCGCGTAGCATTGCGAGGACTTCTTCCGTGCCTTCGATCAGTTGAGCGAGGATGGCCCCAGGAATTGCCTTGGCGTTGCGATTAATGGTCGAGGAAAGGATGACGCCTTCGGTGACCCCGACGCAGAGGAGGTCATCGATGTTCATGATGATGCTGTCCTGCGCAATGCCGCGGAAGACGGTCGCATCACCGGTTTCCTTCCACCAGAGATACGCAAGCAAGGCCTTGGTGCCAGAGCCGTCGGAGTGCGTGACGACACAGCGCTGCGCGTCGCCCGTTAAATGGTCTTCGGTGATTTTGCAGAACGCTCCCGGGAAGAGGCCGCGGTCGAGCTTGTCGACGGCGGCGTGCACTTCGTTCTTCGAGGCGGAGACGCCGCGGGCGGCGTAGCGACCGGTGTCGGAGGAGGGCTTGCTATCGTTCGCCATGTCTTTAATATGCCATATCTCCAGCCTATGGACTGGGTCAACGCACTTCTCCCGTGAGCACGCCTTTGCTTCCCGCCCGCCGTTGGTCGATCCTGTCGCCACTCCCGCTCTGGGCGCGGATCGGGCTCTGGGCCTTCACGGTCAGCATGCTGCTCAGTTATTTCCAGCTGCGTGCCCTCGGACGGCTCCAGACGGCTTGGGTCTCCGCCCATAGTTCCCGTGATACGGCCGCCTTGGAGTCCATGGTTTGCTGGGATGGTGTCTCCGCCGCCGAGCGGCAACGGATGCGCTTACTGCTCGCGCAGGAATTGGAGAACCCCATCCACACGGCGGATATCCGGTTTACGCTGGATGCCGCCGCCCAACCAGGTTGGCGCCCGAATCGCTTAGTCATCGCCCGCCTAGTCGTGGTCTATGACACGCCCGAGCGCCTCACGGTGTCCTTTCCGCTCGGTTTGGCTGGCCTCGCGAGCCATCAATTAGTGATGATGGTCCCCGAAAAGTGACGGGTTCTTGACAGACAGCGTTCCCCGTCCACCTTCCCCTTTCCTCCCATGGCTGACAAAAACGATAAGCGTCCCGAAGGTGTCCCTGGTAAATTCTACGTGGACTCCCAGTGCATCGATTGCGACCTCTGCCGCGAAACCGCACCGGCTTCCTTCACCCGCCAAGATGATGGCGGCTACTCCTACGTCTTCAAACAGCCCGAAGCCCAGGAAGATATCGATAAGTGCATGGAAGCCCTCGAGGGCTGCCCAGTCGACGCCATCGGCAAGGACGGCGAATAAGCCGTTCAGCGTTTTCGATTTAGCCCCGGATCTCCGGGGCTTTTTTGTGCCCGCTTGCGGACTCGACCCAGGTGCCGTTCGCGGGTTACCCTGCCGCCATGAGCGTAAAGATTTCCAGCGAATACCTCGGCGACTTACGCGTGCGCACCACGCACGGTCCGTCTGGTAATCAGTTACTGACCGACGCGCCCGTCGACAACCAAGGTAAGGGCGAGGCGTTCTCGCCGACCGACCTCGTCGCGACGGCCCTCGCCTCGTGCATCCTCACCATCCTTGGTATTCAGGCGAAGTCCTTGGGCGCTGACTTCCGCGGCGCCCGTATCGAGGTGGAGAAACACATGACGACCGTGGCTCCGCGCCGGATCGCCCGCCTCGACGTCCATATCACGATGCCCGCCGGCATTCCCGAAGATACCCGCGCCCGCCTCATCCGCGCCGCCGAAGCCTGTCCCGTGAAACAATCGCTCCACCCCGACATCGTAATCGCATTGGAATGGAGCTGGGGAGCGTGATTGAGGGTTGCGGTGGCACGGTGCAAAAGTGCAAAGGCGTAAAAGTGAAGCACCGCCTTCCTTAATCTCTCCGTAATCCGTACTCTGAACTCTGTACTCCGTAATCTACTCATGCCACGCCCCTACCTCATGCCTCCCAATCCGTACTCTGTCCTCCGTACTCTGCAATCTTCCCGGCCGCCACCTTTGC
>CAITUF010000129.1 GCA_903895475.1 uncultured Opitutia bacterium
GCCCGGCGCCCCTACGGTAGCCAGCTCGGCGCCCTGGCCTCCGACCAGAGCCAGTTTATCCCCGATCGCCAGCACTTGGAGACGCGGTTGGCTGAATTAAAGGCCCAATACCCCGAAGGACAGGTCCCGAAGCCCATCCATTGGGGTGGGTATCGCGTGATTCCGGACCATTTCGAGTTTTGGCAGGGCCGCTTGAATCGCCTCCACGACCGCTTCCTCTATAATAAGAAGGACGGTAATTGGCAGATCAGCCGCCTCGCCCCCTAGTCCCAGTCCAGATTAGTGTTGCTAATGATGCCCCCTCTGGCGGCTTACTCTGGGCGTACTTCTGTGCAGGTGGTTGACCATCCTGCTAGGAATCATTCACAAACCTTTTCCTGCGTCTAATGCGCTCCCTTTCCTTCATTGGTCTCTTTGCCCCCGCGGTCGTTTTCGCTAGCTCCGAAGGAGTGAGCCCCACGGCCACGGATCTCTTCACGATCGCGGGCTTCCCGATTTCGAACTCGATCCTCACGACCTGGATCCTCGCCGCTTTCATCATCATCGGAGTCCGCCTCGCGGTCGGCACCCCGAAGCTAATCCCTGGTAAGGGTCAAGCTGTTGTTGAAGGTATGGCACAAGGCCTGCGCGACGCGCTTGAACCGATTGTTGGTAAGCAGATGATTGGAAAAACCTTCCCGCTGCTGTGCGGTTTCTTCGTCTTCATCTTGCTGATGAACTGGAGTGGCCTGCTACCCGGCGTTGGTACGATTAAATATTCTCACGACGGCCACTGGCTTGAGGCGATTCGCCCCGCCAATTCCGACCTCAACACCACCCTCGCGCTGTCGATTATCTCTTTCCTCGCGTGGACTTACTTCGTGCTGCGCTACGCTGGCCTCAAGGTCCTCATCTTCGACCTCTTCGGCAACAAGGCTGACCGGAAGGAAATCGGCTGGGGCATGTGGATTATGCTTAGCTTCATCTTCGTCGGCGTCGGCGGTATCGAGGTCGTCTCCATTGCCTTCCGCCTCATCTCCCTTTCGTTCCGACTTTACGGCAACGTCTTCGGTGGCGAAAACCTCATCCACTCGCTCGGTGGCATCGCCCCCTACGTCGTCCCCGCCATTGCTGGCCTCCTCGAAGTCCTCGTAGGTCTCATTCAGGCCTTCGTCTTCACGCTACTCTCCGCCGTCTACATCGGCCTCATCTGTAACCACGAAGGTGGCCACGACGAGGAGCACGCTCACTAACCCTTTCGCTTTCGAGGCGGGTGATTTGCTGGGAGTCCCCCACGCAGTCCGCTGAGAAAAAACCAAAAAACATAAACACACATGATCATCGCTGAAATCACTGGTTCCCTCCCTGCCGCTGCCGGCTGTCTCGCTGCCGCTATCGGCGTGGGTCTCGTTGGCGCCAAGGCCGTTGAGTCCATGGGTCGCAATCCCGATGCTTCGGGCAAGATCCTCGTCCAGTCTATTCTGGGCATGGCTCTCGCTGAAGCCGTCGCGTTCTACGCGATCTTCCTCGCGAAGTAATCGGTCACGTGGCGCGGCCCCGCAAGGGGCCCGCCACTTCTCTTTCCCAGCGCTGATCAATCTCCTCCCTTTCAAAGTCCTCCCTATGACCTTCCTCTCCGCACTCCTCGCCGCCGACGCCGCTCCTGCCGCCGCTAAGGCCGCTGCCGGCGCCGCTCCGGTGGCCCCCGCCACCAACCCCGCCGACACCATCATCCAGCTCTTCGGCAGCTTCGGCGTCGATGGTCCACACCTCCTCATCCAGCTGATCAACTTCTCGATCCTGGCTTTCATCCTCTATCGCTTCGCCATCAAGCCAGCCCTCGGCCAGATGGAAGAACGCAATCGTCTCATCGAAAAGGGTCTCGCCGATGCCCAAGCTGCGACGCAGCGCCTCGCCGAAGCCCAGAAGGCTTCCGATGCTAAGCTAAACGCCGCCTCCGACGAAGCGGCCAAGATGCTCGCTGACGCCCGTAAAGCCGCCAAGGCTGCCGTCGAAGCCGCCAAGGCCGAAGCCACCGCCGCGCAGACGGAAGTCATCGCCAAGGCCAAGGCCGCCATCGAAGCCGACCGCGTGAAGATGATGAACGAAGTCCGCGGTGAAGTCTCCCGACTCGTCGTCGAAACCGCCGCCAAGGTCCTCGAGCAGAACCTCGATGACGCCACGCGCGGTCGCCTCAACGAAGCGGCCGTCAAGCAGCTCGCCCGCTAAGCCCTTTTCTTCCCGATGTCCGCCGCCTCCGTCCGAGCCGAAGCCAAGCGTCTCCTCGCCCTCTCTCTGGAGGGCGGCGTGGTCTCGTCTGAATTGGTGGGCGCCGTGCTGGTTGCTCTGGAGAAGTCCCGCTCGGCGCACCAGCTCCGCCCGCTGCTCCGTGCTTACCTCACGAACGTTCGTCGCGAGCTCGCCCGTGGCGAAGCCCGCATCGAGCATGCGGGTCCGTTGTCCGCGGCCGAAGCCGACGCCATCGCGGCACATTTTTCTAAGTCCCTCGGACGCACCATCCGCCCAGTGACGCGTCGTAATGACGCCCTCTTGGCTGGTTTCCGCGTCCGCGTCGCCGACGACGTGACCGACCTCTCGGCCTCGCTCCGCTTGGCCAACCTCGCCAAGTCCCTTTCCTAAAATATCCCCTTAAACCTTAACCCGCTTTACCAAATACAATGAGCAACGCGATCGACCAGATCCAGAAAGCCATCGCCGGCCTTGATACCCGCGCCGGCAAATCCAACGTCGGCACCATCGTTTCCCTCGCGGA
>CAITUF010000130.1 GCA_903895475.1 uncultured Opitutia bacterium
CCGCGTTCGTGTGTAGGGGGCGGAGGCGGCCGAAGCTCGTCCAAGGGAGGTCGAAGTTCAGGACTGGGAAGGCCAGTTGGAGGGCGATGAAAACGCCGACCAGCAACGCCACGGCCCCCCAGATGATGGAGGCCAAGACGAACCAGCGAACAATCCGGTCGTTATAGGTGATGGTGGTGTGGGCTTCGGCTTGCATGGCGAAATGGGGGAGGAATGGAGTTCAGGCGGACGGCGGGAGGTCGTCGTCGAGCGGGCGCAGGGCGTCGCGGTCATGACCATCGGCGCGGCGGCTCAACCAATCCCAGACGTAGGCACCCAGCGCCAAGAGCGTCAGAAGGGACGAGAAGAAGATGGTGATGGTGAGCGCTTCCAAGGTAATCGACTGACACCTGCAGATTACCACGCGGCCAGATGCATTCAAAGTGCATCCCTCCTGAGTGCCCTGCGGGGGCTTCAGGATTTTCCTACTTTTGGATATAAGCAGCCGCCTTGAATCATTCTAATGAATAGCCGTCTACGGCATTCATCCTTGGCATGATTGCCTTAAAGTAATGTGGCTATTGGTGGTCAGGATACCACTGCGTTGCCCATAAGCAAAACACCAACCGCGATTAGGAAGCCTGCAAACCCTATCTACTCCTTGGGCGGGAGGCTATTCTTGCTATCGGTGACGTAAGTCCGTGAGAGCATGTCGTGCCAACTGCGGCGGTCGTAGCGGAAGAGCGGGACGTGAAAATTAATGATTCCGATGACGATGGTAATCGGATTGTAGAGCGTCACGAAAGCCGCTTTCCAGAACGAGCGCAGCAGGCAGGCCATGAAGGTGGGCGTTTCCTGGGTGGCGTGCGCTACCGTGCGGAGGTTGAAGATGCGCTTCCCTAAGGTCTGCCCGCGCCAGAGCCATTCTTGCAGGAAGAGTCCGAGGAGCATGACGAAGAAACAGACTTCACCTTGGTAGACATGCCAGTCGACATAGGCTTGGACGTCCTCATCAGCGGGGTGCAGGATGGCGTCCATCAACGTGCTTTGAGCCCGTGAGGATGGCTTGGTCAGGGCCTGCTCATAGAGCTTGAGCAAGCGTTCTTGGTATTGGTCACTCTTGGTGCGGGCGGCTTGGACTTCGTCCCCAGCGAGATGCCCGGCGATGAAGAGCCCGAGCACGAACAGTGGAATGAAGTCCGCAAGAAAAGCCAAGGACCGCCACCAAAAGCCAGCCGGTGGAAGGGTGAGGGGTGGCGGCTTGACCTCAGCCACGGGCTTGAGCGCGTTCGCAGGCGTCGAGGGTGTTCTTCATTAGCATAGCCACGGTCATCGGGCCAACCCCGCCTGGGACGGGTGTGATCGCCGCACAGAGTGGGGACACCGTGTCGAAGTCGACGTCACCGACGATGCGGTAACCAGTCTTTTTAGTGGCGTCGGGCACGCGGTTGATGCCGACGTCGATGACGACCGCGCCGGGTTTAACCATATCGGCGGTGATGAAGCGGGGCTTGCCGATGGCGGCGACGATGATGTCGGCTTGGCGGACAATGGCCGCGAGGTCCTTAGTGCGGGAGTGGGCGATCGTGACCGTACAGTCGCAACCCTTGGCGAGGAGTAAGAATGCCGCAGGCTTGCCGACGATGAGCGACCGCCCGACGACGACCGCGTGCTTCCCGGCGGTTTCCACGCCCGAGCGACGGAGGAGTTCGATGACGCCCGCCGGGGTGCAGGCGGCGAAGGCACCAGGGAGTTCTTGCACGAGTCGACCGATACTCTGGGTGCCGAAGCCATCGACGTCTTTGTCGGGGGACACCCGGTTGAAGACTTCGGACTCGGGTAAGTGCTTGGGGAGGGGAGCCTGGATAAGGATACCGTGGACCGAGGGGTCGGCATTCAGCTGATCCAGGTGGGCAAAGAGCTCCTCCTTGGTGACCGTCTCTGGGAAGAGCTGCAGGCTGGCGCGCATGCCAACCTCGGCTGCGGTCTTTTGCTTCTTCGTGACGTAGGACACGGAAGCGGGGTCGTCACCCACGCGCACAAAGGCAACATGTGGGACGAGCGGGGCGAGTTTGTCCACGCGGGCCTTGACTTCGGCGAGGACTTGCTGGGCGGTGGCGTTGCCGTCGATGAGGCGCATGGCACCTATTTGGGGGGAGTCGGCGGGGAGGGCGAGAAAAGTTATCGTTTCGCCCCTGCATTGATTGTCTCGCCCTCTGCCCCCGGAAGGGTCTAGTCGTCTGGGCGTGTCTGAAGGCCCAATGCGCATCCATAAGTTCCTCGCCCAGGCGGGGCTCTGCTCCCGTCGGGATGCAGAGCGTCTCGTCGCGGACGGCCAAGTACTGATCAACGGAAAGGTCGCCGCCACCGGGCAACCCGTGGATCCGGCGGTTGACGTTGTGCGTTGCCAAGGCCGTGAGATTAAGCCGCTCGGCCGTACGGTCGTGCTAATGATGAACAAGCCGAAGGGCTTCCTTTGCACTAACGATGATTCGCACGGGGGCCATACCGTCTTCGAGATGGTGCCACCCGAATACGCCCCGCTCCGCCTCTTCTGTGTGGGTCGTCTCGACAAAGATTCCGAAGGCCTGCTGCTCCTAACCAACGATGGTGCCTTGGCTAATAAGGTCATGCATCCATCCGGCGGCGTCGTGAAGCGCTACGAAGTGCACCTGAATCGCGACTACGACCCGAAGTTGACGCCTCGTCTGCTTAAAGGCGCCGTGGAGGAAGGGGAGCGGTTAAAGTTCAAAAAGGTGATCCGTATTCCGGATGCCCCTACTCAGCTGGAGGTCCATTTGGATCAAGGCCGCAAACGGGAAATCCGCCGCCTCTTCGAAATCTTTGGTTTCCATGTGAAGGTTCTCCGTCGCTTCCAGATTGGTAGTTTGGTCCTGCGCCGGATGCCGTCCGGTGATTGTCGCCCGCTTTCCCGCAAGGAAATCGATATGATTTTCGAGAATTAGGCGGTCCAACCCGCTTGCCTTCTCTCGGGGAATGTCTTGTTTAGAGGGGTGCCTGTTCCCCCCATGCAATACCTGACCTTATTCATAGTTTGCTTCGCGACCACCGTTTGGGCTGCACCCAATGGAGGCATGAAATTGGTTTGGACCGAGAACTTCGATGGTCCATCAATCGATGAGACTAAATGGAACGTCCACAACCGCAACACGGGTTCCGTCAGCATCAAGGAGGGTAAACTCTACTTGGCCATGTTGCCCGGCAAGGAGTCCACCTACTGGCAGAGCACCGGTATCAGCACAGCCAATAAGTTCTCGCAGGCCCAGGGGTATTTCGAGGCGTCGATGCGTATGCTGCAGACCGCTGGTCGCTCGGGCCGTTTCGAGGTCCGCAATAAGAGCCTCGATGAACCGCCGTCGGCCCGCATCTTCTTTGAGAGCTGGGGTGATGACCATATCTCACCGACGACGCAGGTCGCCGACTTCAACGGCATCCGCATGCTGCGCCCGGTTAAGCATGATATTAATTTCGACGGGGGAGCGTCCTACCGGAAGTTCCAAACCTACGGCATTCATTGGACGCCCAAGTACTTTGCTTGGTATGTCAACGGGAAGCAGGTCCATCGCCAGGATCTCAAAGCCGCGCCGACCACGCCGATGTACCTGGAATTCGTCCACCACACGGCTGAAGGCGGCATCATCAAGGCCTTCCCCGATCCCGCCAATCCGCCCGAGGCCCTGCAGATCGACTGGGTCAAAGTCTATAAATAATCTGTATGAAGTTCTTCCTCGCGCTCTGCTTGACGACGGCTGCCTTGTGCGCCAACCCGCCGTCCTCGGCCATGAAGATGGTGTGGTCCGACGAGTTTAAGGAGGCCGCAATCGACGAGACCAAGTGGACGTTTGAGGGCGATAAACAGGTCATCTCCATCAAAGACGGCAAGCTGGTCATCACTTTACGTGAGCGCCCTGATGGCTGGCAAGGGAGCGGCCTCAGCACGCGCGATAAGTTCACCCAGCAGCAGGGTTATTTCGAGGCTTCCATCCGTTTTTCCGTAACCAAGGGCCATCATGGTGCCTTTGTCATTCGCAATAAGGCCACCAGCGAACCGCCCGCCGCCGCCTTGCTCTTTGAATGCTTTGGAGATGACCGGCTCATTCCCTGGGCCAAAATCGGTGACTCCAAGGGCGTGCGTGAGCTCCGCCCGATCAAGACGGACTTGAACAATAAACCGGGCCAAGTTTCGAAAGGATTTAATACTTACGGCTTCCTCTGGACGGAGCGGCAATACGCTTGGTACTTTAACGGTAAGCTGGTGCATAAGCTCGATAAGCCCGAGGTGAAGGAGCCGATGCATCTTTTCCTAGGCCATTGGGTCTCGGATTTTGAACGCAAAGACCTGTTGCCGGCCAAGTTGCCCGATGACGTCGAAGTCGACTGGGTGAAGATCTGGAAGTAGCCTGTCTGGCGTTTTTAGGATTGTTGGCAGGGTAGGGATGGTTGCATCCTGCGGCTTCGCTATGTCCGCTCCTTACGACAAGAATAACCCGTTCCCGGCCCGCCTCGTCGATCGCCGGCGCCTCAGTGCCGCCTCAAGCCAGAAGGACACCCAGCACTTTTCAGTCTCCTTAGTCGGTAGCGGCCTGACTTATAAATGCGGTGATTCCCTCGGCGTCTTCCCCGCCAATAACCCACTGACCGTCACGGCCGTGCTGAAAGCCGCTGGCTTCACGGGAGAAGAGCAGGTGACCATTCCCAAAGACACGGCCCCCATTCCTCTGCAACAGGCCTTATCTAAGCGGCTATCCCTGAACGGACCGACCTACAAGTTTGCGCAGCTCCTGCATGACCGTGCCACGGACGCCGGCGAGAAGGCTCGCTTAGCCGCCGCCATCGGTGAGGTCGACCCCGAGAAGAAGAAGGCTTGGATGGAGCAACGTGAATTCCTCGATCTCCTCGAAGAGTATCCTTCGGCCAAGCTCGGCGCCCAAGAGTTCATCGAGCTCCTCCGCAAGCTCATGCCGCGCCTCTATTCAATTTCTTCGGCGCCGTCGAAGTATCCCGACGAGATTCACCTGACGGTCGCCGTGGTGCGTTACGAAACCAATGGTCGTCAGCGTGAGGGCGTCTGCTCGACCTACCTTTCCGAACGGACCCACCTGAATGAACCTGAGGTCCCGGTGTTCGTTGCCGAGTCGCATTTCGGTCTGCCCGCCGACGATAACATCCCAGTCATTATGGTCGGCCCAGGCACGGGTGTTGCGCCTTTCCGCAGTTTCGTCATGGACCGCGCCACCCGCGGCGCCAAGGGCAAGAACTGGCTCTTCTTCGGCGACCAGCGCAAGGACAGTGATTTCCTGTATGCTGACGAATGGGCGGGTTACCTCCAGTCGGGCGTACTCACGCGACTCGACCTAGCCTTCTCCCGCGATCAAGCGGCTAAAATCTACGTTCAGGACCGGATGCGTGAGAACGCCGCTGAACTCTGGCAGTGGCTTCAGTCGGGGGCCTATTTCTATGTCTGCGGTGACGCCAAGCGCATGGCCAAGGATGTGGATGCGGCTTTACATGCCATCGTCGCCGAACAGGGCGGGCTGACGCCCGAAGCCGCCGTCGACTGGGTCAAGCAGTTCAAGAAGGACGGGCGCTACCAGCGCGACGTTTACTGAGCGGGCAGGCCATATTTAAACTATTTTTCAAAGATAAACCGGGGGTGTGGCTATTTTCGCCACTTGCCTAGTGGCCGATTTCCCTGCACATCCAAGTCGATGCAACTGACGCATAATCCTCGGGTAGCTTTGGTGACGGGTGCCGGCCGCGGTATCGGTAAGGCCATCGCCGAACGCTTGGCTTCACACGGGCACACCGTCCTTTGTATCTCGAAGTCCGAGACCTGCGTCGCCGTCGCCAATGACATTATCGCCAAGGGCTGGAAGGCCAAGGCCTTCCAGGTCGACGTCTCCGACGCCGCCGCGGTCGCCAAGGCCTGCGAACAGATCAATGCCGAGTTCGGCGCCGTCGAGATTCTCGTCAATAACGCCGGCATCACCCGCGACAAACTC
>CAITUF010000131.1 GCA_903895475.1 uncultured Opitutia bacterium
ACTACGTCGCATCAGATGCAATGGGCAACGCTACCGCTATTCTAGACGAGAACGGGAACGTCCTCGAACGTCGCAGTTACGAAGCCTTCGGCGAGATGACCTGCATGACGCCGGACGGCCTACCTACCGCAACCCGCCCCACAGAGGTAGATGTCGGATTTCAAGGCCAGATCTGCAATGAGGCTACCGACCTCTATCATATGGGCTTCAGATGGTACAACCCAGCGCTAGGTAGATGGCTATCAAACGACCCCATCGGATTGTTAGCAGGGATAAACAGCAAAGCAGCATTTCACAACTCACCTACATTAATCCAAGACCCAGACGGACTCGGAGGGCCTGAAAACATTATACCCTCCGAACTCCAACGCTTCGGCAAAGATGAAAGGGAGGAGGTCATTAAATACTTGGCTGAAAAGTATAAATGCGACCCAACAAAACAGAAAGAGGACTTAAAAAAGTGGGAAAAAGGAAGAGGCATACGCAGGAGCAGAATCTTCTCTGGGAAAAAGCTGCGGATCGGACTTTCGACTGCTTTCTCCGCACTAATGCTTTCCGTAGAACAAAGTAGGGACGAAAATGGCGTCTCAATAGTCGAACACCTTGTATTACCAAAAGGCACTTATATAGTTAACGAAGCCTATTACGACGAAGACGGCGACCTTCAATTAGAACGCCGCTACATATTCCCCAGCGACCCTGAGTACAAATACTACCAAAAAATTGATGAAATCAAAAACGGCATCTAATAGTCCCAAAAAGCACTCACTCCGGAAATACTTTTTCTCCTTAGTATTCATCCTCAACAAGAAAACAGGAGCCAGCCACAAGGAAGTACGGGTAACCGAAGAATGGAGAATCGTATCAGGGAAGACAAAAAAAGAAGCCACAAAGAAGATAATGAATTACATCCGTTGCGCCGAAAGTACGGAAATGATGTGCGAGCAGACCAAAGTAAAAGGATACTGGAAATTTACTGGCTTGCGAGGCGCCTGGATTATAGAAGACGAACTAACTGATGGCGCTGAAATAGCTTGGTTTGACCACGGGAAAATTAGCAAAAAGAAACTAGGTTCATTGATAAATAGTGCCAACGCAGACGTGAATCTGGCCGCCACAAGAAATTACATTCTCAACAGCATCCAGGCATGACCGCTCTGCATGGCAAAGCTCAAGAACAGCCAAGCATGACAGCAATCCGTGTGAGTATTGCCATTGGGGTAGTCACGGTTGGTTGGTCCAGCAGAGTTGATCGGGTCACGCTAAATGGTGCCAGTTTAAATGTTACCGAGGTACCAAGCTACCAAACCGCCGCCAAAATGCGCGATGCTGGACTTAAAGTGGAACTATCCCAAATTGTACCGCTTGCCGTCGGGAGTCCGACAGAGGAAAACTTTCCTGACTGTTGACCGTCCATACCGTGGACGCCGCGTAGACGAGATTCCACATTACAAGGCACGCATTGGTCCGGATTGGCCGATAATGCTTCTGGCGTACTTGCAGGACTTGCTGGGACTTTAGTATTTGTTGGTTTTTTGGGGGATTTCTTTATCAGATTGCCCCGACCGCCTTCTTTGCTTTTGGCTATCCCTTCGCGGGGACTTCCCTGCCCACTCCCTTTCACCAAAACTCCCCTATGGCACAAAAAGACCCGTTCAAAGCCCTCCGCCCGTTCACCGCTGGCGGCCAAACCGGCTCCCTCTACTCCCTGCCCGCCCTCGAACAGGCTGGCCACGGCAAGATCTCGCGCCTGCCGGTCTCCATCCGTCTCGTGCTCGAGTCGGTGCTCCGTAATTGCGACGGCGTCGCGGTGACCGAGAACGACGTCAAGGCGCTCGCGCAGTGGAACGCCGCGAAGCCGGTCGATACGGAAATCCCGTTCGTCGTCGCGCGCATCGTGCTGCAGGACTTCACGGGCGTGCCTCTCCTCGTCGACCTCGCCGCCATGCGCGAAGCGGTCGCTCGTCTCGGTAAAGATAGCTCGGTGATCGAGCCGCTCGTCCCCGTCGACCTCGTCGTCGACCACTCGGTGCAAGTCGACCGCGCGGGTTCCGCTTCCTCGTTCCTCGAAAACCTGCGCCAAGAATTCGGCCGCAACACCGAGCGCTACGAATTCCTCAAGTGGGGCATGCAGGCCTTCAAGACCTTCGGCGTCGTCCCGCCCGCCATCGGCATTGTCCACCAGGTCAACCTGGAATACCTTGCGAAACTCGTCTTCCAGAAGGACGGCGTCTTCTACCCGGACACGCTCGTCGGCACCGACTCCCACACCACGATGATCAACGGCATCGGCGTCGTGGGTTGGGGCGTGGGCGGCATCGAAGCCGAAGCGGGCATGCTCGGTCAGCCGGTCTACTTCCAGACCCCTGAGGTCATCGGCGTCGAGCTCACGGGCCGCCTCCGTGAAGGCGTCACCGCCACCGACCTCACCCTCCGCCTCACCGAAATCCTCCGCAAGGCCAAGGTCGTCGGCAAGTTCGTCGAATTCTACGGCGAAGGCACCGAAGCCCTCTCGCTCGCCGACCGCGCCACGATCGCCAACATGGCCCCGGAATACGGCGCCACGATGGGCTTCTTCCCGGTCGACGACAAGTCCCTCGAGTACCTCCGCCAGACCGGCCGCGACGAAAAACACGTCGAGCTCGTCCGCGAATACTACAAGGCCCAAGGCCTCTTCGGCATCCCGAAGGCCGGCAGCATCGACTACACGCAGAACCTCACCCTCGACATCAGCACGGTCGTCCCTTGCGTCTCCGGTCCGAAGCGCCCGCAGGACCGCATTGACCTCCCCAAGATCAAGGACTCGTTCAACACGCTCTTCACCGCCGCCAAGGATAAGAACGGATTCGGCAAGGCCGACGCCGACCGTGGCGCTTCCGCTCCCGTGGGTGCGACCGGCCGCAGCCTGAAGCACGGCTCCGTCGTCATCGCCGCGATCACGTCCTGCACGAACACCTCCAACCCGTCCGTCATGGTCGCCGCTGGCCTCGTCGCCAAGAAGGCCGTCGAGAAGGGCTTGAAGGTGAACGCCAACGTGAAGTGCTCGCTCGCCCCAGGCTCCCGCGTGGTCACTGACTACCTCAACGAGACGAAGCTCACGCCGTACCTCGACCAGCTCGGCTTCAACCTCGTTGGCTACGGTTGCACGACCTGTATCGGCAACTCCGGCCCGCTCGACGCTGACATCGAAGGCGCCATCAAGACCGGCGACCTCGTCACCGCTTCGGTGCTCTCCGGTAACCGTAACTTCGAAGCCCGCGTCCACGGCGCCGTGAAGGCCAACTTCCTCATGTCGCCTCCCCTCGTCGTTGCGTTCGCCCTCGCCGGCCGCGCCGACATCGACCTCGACAACGAAGCGATCGGTACGGGCAGCGATGGCCAGCCCGTCTTCCTGAAGGACCTCTGGCCCACGCAGGCCGAAGTCGCCGAGCACGTCGCCCGCGGCCTCAAGCCTGAGATGTTCAAGTCGAAGTACGCCCCCGACTCCCTCGCCAACGCCACCGCCGAGTGGAAGGGCGTCCAAGGCGGTTCCGGCGCCCTCTTCAGCTGGAAAGAATCGTCCACCTACATCCAAGAGCCGCCGTTCTTCAAGGGCTTCTCGATGACGCCGCCCCCGGTGCCTTCCCTCGCGAAGCTCCGCCCGCTGGCCATCCTCGGCGACTCCGTCACGACCGACCACATCTCGCCTGCGGGTTCGTTCGCTGAGTCCACCCCAGCCGGCAAGTTCCTGCTCGCCGCGGGCGTGACGAAGAAGGACTTCAACTCGTACGGCTCGCGTCGCGGCAATGACCGTATCATGACGCGCGGCACCTTCGCCAACACCCAGGTCAAGAACGTGATGGCCGACGGCAAGGAAGGCGGCTTCACCAAGGTCCAGCCTGAGGGCAAGATCGAGGCCATCTACGACGCCTGCCAGACCTACGCGCAGCGCGGCGAAGGCATGATTGTCTTCGGCGGCGTCGATTACGGCATGGGCTCGTCCCGCGACTGGGCCGCCAAGGGCACTGCCCTCCTCGGCATCCGCGCCGTGGTCGCGCAGTCCTTCGAGCGAATCCACCGCTCCAACCTCCTCGGCATGGGCGTATTACCCCTCGAGTTCGCCGACGGTAAGAACGCCGCTTCGTACCACCTTGATGGCACTGAGACCTTCGACCTCGAAGGCCTCGCCAGCCCGATCAAGCCGAAGACCCCGGTGACCCTCGTCATCCGCCGCGCCAACGGCACGGTCGACAAGGCCGCGCTCATCGCCCGCATCGATACGGCCATCGAAGGCGAATACTACCGTCACGGTGGCATCCTGCCTTACGTCCTCCGTCAGATCCTGAAGTAAGCGTTCGACTACCGGCAAAACCAAGGGCGACTCCACCAGGGGTCGCCCTTTTTGTTTAGGAGGTCGCCGAGGCATTAGGTTTGACGGTTTCCTTTAACCAATTCGACTCAATGCATCCCCATGCGCCCGCTCCTCGCCTTTTTCGTCGGACTATCCCTACTCGGCCTCATCGCCTGTAAGCAACCCGACCCGACCCCCGTCCTGCGCCAGCGCTTCGAGCTGCTTGCGAAGAACATCTGCAACAACCAGCCCGAAGCCTGCGTGGATCTTGTCGACCCCGTCTACGTCCGCGCCCAAGGCACCGATAAAGTCGTCGGATCGTTCAAGTTCATGGTCGGCTACTACAAGTTCCTGAACATCCAGGAGAATAAGGTGCGCATCGACGAAGTCCTCGTCCTCCCTGCCGGCAAGACGGCCGAAATCCGCTACAGCCTGCAGGTCAACGGCGAGTGGAAACCGCAGGATAAGCCCACGAATTGGCTCTTGGTCGACGGTCAGTGGTTCCTGCGCCTCTGACCATGACGCACGGGCAGCCACACGCTTAAGCCCTTGGCACGATGCCCACGACCGAGGAGAAAATGCCCTTCGATTGGCGGCCTTATGCTTGGCACGCCTTGGTTTGCATCCTGCTCGCTGGACTGTTCGTAGCGGGCGTTTCCTTGGCCGAAAGTCGGCCTTTCACGGCTGACCGATACATCGACTTCCTGGCGATGGCCGTGCTGGCCGGCGGTGCGGGGTTGCCCCTGACGCTTGGGCGCATCCTCTTTACGGCCTTACGTGCGCCGATCGAGCCGGACGAGGCCCTTGAACCAGAAGCACGCTCACGGCGGAGGCAATACCGCGTCGTCTATTGGTTCGGCGTGGCCATGCTCTCCCTCGGTGCCGCGCTCTTGCTTCTCTTTGCGGTCAGCATCGGGACTGGCCATGGCGAATGGGTGAGCTGGTTCCCGAGCACCGGGCGCTCCCGCTACCGCTTCCTCTTCTAGGCCTGCCCATTGCGTCTTGCCCGTCCAGCCGGATGGCCTAAACCTATCGGCATGGAAATCGGCGTCATCAACGGACCCAACCTCGACCGACTCGGCAAGCGCGAGCCGGAAGTCTATGGCCATGCCACCCTCGCCGACCTCGAAGCGCAGATCGCCGCGCACGCGAAGAAGTCCGGCGTGAAGACCCGCTTCTTCCAGTCCAACCACGAAGGCAAACTCATCGACACCATCGCCAAGTGGGCGGACGACGGCGTGAAGTTCCTCGTCATCAACCCGGGTGGCCACACGCACGTCAGCGTCGCCCTCCGCGACTGCATCGCCGGCAGCGGCCTCAAGACCGTCGAGGTGCACATCTCGAATATCTACAAGCGGGAAGAATTCCGCCACAAGTCCGTCACGGCCTCCGCCTGCGAAGGCGTCATCACCGGCCTCGGTTTCCCGGGCTACCTACTCGCCGTCGATTACCTCATCGCGCAGAATCAGCCCGCAACCAAAGCCAAGGCCAAGCCCGTCGCGAAGAAGAAGGCTAAGTCCAAGAAGTAAGCCGTTGGCCTGTGGGCCGCGACTCCATCTAGGCTTTCCTCCCTTCGGCTTTGGTTCATAAAGCCGACATGCCCCGTTTCCTTGCCCTCCTGCTGGCCTGGCTGGCCGTAGCCCCCGCCACCGCCGCTCAACCGAACATCGTCGTCATCCTGGTCGATGACATGGGCTGGGCCGACATCGGTTGCTACGGCTCCGAAATCCCCACCCCGAACCTCGATAAGCTCGCCGCCAACGGCCTGCGCTTCACGCAGTTCTACAACACGGGACGCTGCTGTCCGACCCGCGCCGCCCTCCTGACGGGCCTGTACTCTCACCAGACCGGCGTCGGCCACATGATGGAGAACCGCAACGTGCCTGGCTACCAAGGCAGACTGAACGAGCGCTGCGCCACGATCGCGGAAGCACTCAAGCCCGCCGGATACTTCACCGCCATGACGGGCAAATGGCACGTCGGCCAAGAGCAAGGCGTGACCCCGAGCAATCGCGGCTTTGACCGCAGCCTCAATGCCGCCGCGGGGGGCTTCTATCTGCCGGAGTCCAAGCGTGCGAAGCTCTTCCTCGACGGCCAAGCCATCGCCAACGATGACCCGCGCCTCCCGAAGCAGTGGTACTCGACAGACCTCTGGACGACCTACGGGCTGAAGTTCATCGATGAGGCGCGCGCCGCCAAGAAACCGTTCTTCCTCTACTTGGCGCACAATGCGCCGCACTTCCCCCTGCAAGCGCCCGCCGAGGAGATCGCCAAATTCCGCGGCAAGTACCTCGCTGGCTGGGGCCAACTCCGCAACCAACGCCATGCCCGCCAACTCGAACTGGGCTTGCTTGACCCCAGCTGGAAACTTTCGCCCCGCCCGGACACCATCAAGGCTTGGACGAGCTATACCGACGAAGAAAAAGCCCGGTTTGACCATCTCATGTCCGTCTACGCCGCGACGGTGACGCTGATGGATAAGGCGATCGGAGAGCTTGTGGCCGGCCTGAAGGAACGCGGTGAACTCGATAACACGCTGATCCTCTTCCTCAGCGACAACGGCGGTAACGCCGAGTCGGGCATCGCGGGCCGGACCGAAGGGGACCCGACCAAGGCGAACTCTGAGTGGTATTGCGGCGAGAGCTGGGCCTTCCTACAGAACACGCCTTTCCGCCGCTACAAGCACTTCAACCACGAAGGCGGCATCGCCAGCCCGCTGATCGCCCACTGGCCCAACGGCATCAAGGCCCGCAACGAACTCCGCACGCAACCTGGCCACCTCATCGACATCCTGCCCACTTGCCTGGAAGTCGCCGCCACTACCCCACTCAAAGAACGTAACGGCGTGGCCGTGCTGCCGCCGGAAGGCCGCAGCCTACTCCCAGCCTTCGCCAACCAGCCCATCCAACGCGAAGCCCTGTATTGGGAACATGAAGGCAATGCCGCCGTACGCGTCGGCGACCTCAAGCTCGTGCGCACTGGCCGAAATGGCGCTTGGGAACTCTACGACCTCCGTAAGGACCGGACCGAACTCCTGAACCTAGCCGAAGCGCAGCCTGATAAGGTCAAGGAGCTCGCCGCCCTCTGGGAAGCCTGGGCCATCCGCGCGCAAGTGAAGCCCTACCCCGAAGCCGCCGGCAAGAAAGCCAAGGCGAAGTAACCCTCTGCCGGGCGACGCCACCCCTGTCTTAACATACGCTTAAGGTAGGGTTTGGTATCCTTGTTCGCAATCCATGAACCCCGAGCGTTTGTCCGAACGGCCTGCCAAGCCCAACCCTTTCTACCTAAAGGCCACGCAGCTCCCGCCCGTCGACCGGCGCCACTTCCTCGGGCTACTGGCCCTAACCTGCGGCTGGACGATGGTCAGTGCAGCCGAGGCCGAGAAGAAAGGCAAAGGCGGAAAGGGCAAGGGCGGTGCCGGCGACGACCAAAGCCGCGCTCGCGGACCGTCCTTCCAAGGCGAATACGTGCTACCCGAAGCCCTCGCGGAATTCTCCCGGCTCTCGGTCGTGCTCGGCCGCGCCTCGGACAAGACCGTGACGCTCAGCCTGCTGGCCGCGGAAGCCATGGAGGCCGTCATCGAACTCGGCACGACACCTGGCAAGTACGCCCGCAAGATCGGCCCGCTCACCTTGCCCAAGGGCGAACCGGTTGAGGTCGTCGTGGACAAGCTGACCGGCAATACGGAATACTTCTACCGGCTCCAATCCCGATTTCTAAAGGCCAGCGGGGGAGCGTTCACCGCCCGACCGGAGTGCCGCTTTGCCACGCAGCGCGCGCCAGGCTCGTCCTTCATCTTCACAATTCAAGGCGACTCCCACCCGGAACGCCCGCAGAGCAGCCATCCTGACCTCTACGCCCGCACGCTGCAGGCGGCCGCGGCGGAGCGCCCCGACTTCCATATCTGCATCGGCGACGACTTCAGCGTCGACAAGGTCCGGACGGTCTCGCCGGCGGCCCTCGCCCAACCCTACCTGCTCCAGCGCCCCTTCCTTGGGCTGATCGGCCAACAAGCCGGCGTGTTCCTGATGAACGGCAACCATGAGCAGGGCTCACTCTTCAACTACCAGCAAACCGACGAACGTCGCGACGTCGCCGTCGGCGTGCAGAAAGCCCGCAACCGTCTTTTCCCGACCGTCGGTCCGGATGGCTTCTACACCGGCGGCGCCGAGACGCTCAAAGACATCGGCCCGCTCAAGACCTACTGCGCCTGGACCTGGGGGGACGCGCTCTTCGTCATCCTCGATAACTACTGGCATTCGCCCGCGCTCGTCGATAGCGGCTTCGGCGAGAAGGCCAAGGCCTCGAAGGGTGACGAAAAGAAAAACCGCGACTGGTGGGGCATCACGATCGGTGACGCCCAGTACCAATGGTTCAGACGGACGCTCGAGACGAGCAAGGCGAAGTACAAGTTCGTCTTCGCCCACCACGTGCTCGGCTCCGGGCGCGGCGGCGTGGACGAGGCCGACCTCTACGAATGGGGCGGCCAAGGGAAGCGCGGCGAGGGTACCTTCAAGGAAAAGCGCCCGGGCTGGGAACTACCCATCCACCAGCTCATGGTGAAGCACAAGGTCAACGTGTTCTTCCAAGGCCACGACCACCTCTACTGCCAGCAGGAAAAAGACGGGGTCATCTACCAGGAAGTCCCCATGCCGTCGGATCATGGTTACATTGCCTACAATGAGGACCGCTACCAGTCGGGCACCAAGCTACCAAGTGCTGGCTACCTGCGCGTGAGCGTCTCACCGCAGCAGACCAAGGTCGAATACGTGCGTTGCTTCTTGCCCAAGGACGAGACCAAAGACGCACGGCACGGCATGGTCGCGCACACCTACGAGGTAAAGCCCCGCTCCGCCTGACCATGCGGCGCCTCCTGACCATCGCCCTGCTGCTCGGAGCCACCCTCGCCGAAGCACGCCCACCCAACGTTGTCTTGATTCTCTTGGATGACATGGGCTGGCGCGACCCAGGTTTCACCGGCAACCGGTACATCGACACGCCGAACCTCGACAAACTCGCCCGCTCCGGCGCGGTCTTCTCCCAGTGTTACGCGAGCGCGCCCAATTGCGCCCCGACCCGAGCCTGCTTGCTGACGGGTCAATACCCGTCGCGCCACGGCGTCTACACGGTGGTCGACGAGCGCTACGCCCCGGGACAACCGCACATGAAGGTCCTCTCGACCCGCGGCAACGATGAGCTTCCCGCCCACACCAAGACGGTCGCTGACGTGCTGCGTGGCCAAGGGTACGCCACGGCCTTGATCGGCATGTGGAACCTGGGGCGCGGCCGCAATGGCACCTCCGGCAGCCCGACCGGCCGTGGCTTCGATGTCTACGTGCGACCCGACGATGTGGGCTTCGCCAAGGACGCCTATATGGACGGCAAGGGGCGCTACCTCTCCGACGCCCTCTGCGACGAGGCGCTGGCCTGGGTGGATAAGCACCGCGAAAAGCCTTTCTTCCTGTATTACGCCGACCACTCCGTGCACGAACCTTTCGACCCGAAGCCCGCGCTCCTCGCCAAGTACAAGGCGAAGACGCCATCGGCCGCAGACAAAGGCATCACGCCCGAATACGCGGCAACCGTCGAAGCGATCGACGTAAGCATCGGTCGCATCATGACCAAGCTCGAGAGCCTGGGCCTGACCAAGGACACGTTGGTGATTTTCACGTCCGACAATGGCGGCCTGCCCTACGTCGTCGGCTCGCTCCGTGGCAGCAAAGGCTTGCTCTACGAAGGCGGCCTACGCGTGCCCGGTGCCGTCAGTTGGCCCGGCGTCATCCCAGCCGGCAAGACGTACCAAGACCCCGTCGCCAGCATCGACTTCATGCCGACAATCCTCGAGGCCGTCGGCGCCCCCTTGCCCAAGGAACAGCCCACCGATGGGCTCAGTCTCATGAAGCAACTGCGCACCGGGGCCTCCCTCGATCGCACGGCCATTTACTGGCACTTCCCTTGCTACATCGGCAAAGGCGAACCGATGAGCCTCCTCCGCTCCGGCGACTATAAGCTCATCCAGAAATTCGCCGGACCGACCTTTGAACTCTACGACGTGCGCAAGGACCCGGACGAAAGCAAGGACCTCGCCCAACAGGAACCCACCCGCGTGGAGGCACTCAAGAAGCAGTTGCTTGCGTGGCAAAAGTCGACGGGGGCCTTCCTCGCTGACCGACCTAACCCATCCTACGACCCCAACGCCCGCGAGCCTCGCGGCGTCGGCAAAGGCGGCAAGAAATCGAAATAAGGTGGTCCGAAGCCCTCAGGCGAAACGCCGCAGGTCGCAATCCGGACGGAGCGGTTTTGCGGAAACGAGATACTCGGCCATCTCTTCCGCCAAGGTCGGCGCCCACACGGTACCGCGCGGGCCGAGGCCGTTGAAGAGGTGGTAACGCGACTCCGTCGGATGCGTGCCCAAGAACGGCAGGTTGTCGGAAGTGCACGGCCGGACGCCGGCGACATGGGCGATGACCTCCACCGAGACCTCCTGCCCAAAGTAACCACGGAAGCGCCGAATGAGCTTTTCCTGCTGCGCCTGGGTCGGCTGCTCGTCTAGCCCCTCCCACGCCCAGTTCGTACCGGTCCGCCAGCGGCCTTCGCCGAGCGGCAGGGCCCAACCCTCGCGATTGAGGATAAAAGGCTTCTGCGGGGCATCGGAACGCAGGGAAACGGCCTCTCCTTTGGCGGGCTGCCAAGGGAGATAAGCAAACGGGCCGCGTTGGGCGGATTTATAGCCATCACAGTAGACCACCCCTCGGGCTTGGACGGTCCGCCAAACCACGCCCTCAGGCCCCGTCTGCACCTCAGACAGGTCGAAGGACTCCGCAAAAAGGGCCCCGTCCGACTCAAGCCGGGTCCGTTCCTCCGCCAGCAGTCGCTTCAGGTCAACCCAGGCCCCGCGCATGAGCACGCCACCCAAAGAATCCGTCAGGCCCGCATCGAGTTCCCCCTGCCCGGTCGTGACGCGTTCGATGAACGGTGCATAGGCCGGCATCGCGGCCCGCTTCTGACCCTTCTCTTTCTGCTCGTCGTCGGCGAACATCCGGTAGACGGAGGTCGGACGAAACACGCCGAGTTCGGTGAGGCGGCGTTCCGCAAAGGCGAAGAGTTCAGGATACGAAGGCGTCAGCGTGAAGCGTCGCCCCGTGAGCGGCGTCATCAACCCAGCCGCAACCTGCGAGGAGGCTGACTTCCAGCCGTCGTCGACGACCACGATCCTTTGGCCGCGCGCACGCAAGGCCTGGGCGAGCAACGAGCCCGCTAAGCCTTGACCCACGATTAAAAAGTCGACCTGCATCCCCCGAAGGAGACGCAGGTCGCGGAAAGGTCAAACTCCCAGCAGAATTCGACTTAGAAACCGACGGAATTCTTGGAGCCAGCCTTGGTCACGGTCTCTTCCTTCGCCCAGACGGCTAGGCTAGTACGGACATCCACCAGGGTAAGCTGGAAGATATAGGAGGCCTGACGTGTGCTCCCAGCATTAGCGCGGTCTTCGAGGATCTTACCTTTCAGCACAAACTCAGCGACAGGGACCTTAGAGCCGGGCGTGGCGGCGCGGGCGGCATTCGCAACGGCATCGGACTCCAGTAACTGCACGCGGCCAGCGTTGACCAGCGGCATGGTGATCTTGGAGAGCAGCAGGCTAGTGTCGAAGTTATTGGTCGTGTCGTTGAGAATCTGACCGAGCTGAAGCACGGGCGGATCCTTCCGATCAAAGGCCTTGGACTGAACCATCGATTGTAGCATCGCCGAACCAGCGGTGGCGAAATCTTGGATGTTTACCTTTTCGAGACTGACGACGAGGTCGCGGCCACTCGGGTCTTTATAGGATGCGGGAGTGCCGCAACCGACGATGAGCAGCGCAGAAGCGAGGAGGAGAGACTTGTACATAGGAAGGAAAGTTTGGCTGAGGATTAGCGGGAAATGAGGCGAAGGCGGCACTCGGCCGAATCCGCCTTGAGCGCGGTGGCGGTGATGGTCTTGATCGCACCCGGCTCGAGAAGCGTGGGTACCCAGTTGTCCTGACGTTCAGTGACTTGGCCATTGGCCGAGAGCCACTCGAAGCTGACGTTGATATTCTGACCGAGGAAAGCGCCGTTACGGAAATCAAACTGGACGACTGCGAAGCCACCGGGAGTCTTGGACTTACGTGCGGCGAGCAACTCGATCTTATTGCCGATGCGCGTGTCGTTCATCTGGACGACGAACGAGCCATCGGACTTCGTCGTGACGTAGTTGATCGCATCCGGAGGCGTCAGGCCTCGCTCGACCTTATCGGCGGTCTTGATGACGGAGGTGCAACCGACCAACAAGGCGGCGGCTAAAATGAAGGGCGTGGCTTTCATGGGACGAGAATGGTGCAGCGGGCTTGGATGGGGTTATTTTCGCCCGAGGACTTCAGGGTGACAAGCAGAACCCTGCCCGCTGGCAGGATCAAAGAGGCCTCAGGGTGCCCAGGAACCGTGAGTTTTCCACCCACGGGGACTTCCAACCTCGCTAAGGCAAAGCGGGCGGGTAGGCCCGTCCAATTGCGCACATCCGCGCGGGTCGTGCCCACGGTATAGGCGGCGGTACCGACCTGAGTCAGGACGCGGAGCAGGTTGCCCCCAGAATCATAGCTCCGACGGGCATTTTCCGCGGCCGCACGGTTAAGCGCGTAGGACGCCGCTGCCTTCAGGGCCGCCGAGGTGAAGGCCCGCGTTTTCACCGCTGGTAAAGCCGCGGCGAAATGCTTGGCGACCAAGGCGTCTGGGCGCGAGGCGGGCGAAACAACCTGGTCCTTCCCTTCCAATTGCAGGCGGAGATTATAATCGCTCCACGACGGCCGCAAGGCGGGCAAGGCAATAGAAACGTACGGCAAATTAGTGGAAGCAACAAAGACCGGAATATCGACGCGTTGCTCATACCACTCCGGTGCGAGGCCCGTCTCCATCACCACGTAGACGACCCGCGGCACCGCCGAAGTACCTTCGCATTCCTTCAGGTCTGCGGCGAACGCCGCGCACTGCGGATTCAGTTGCGTGGCCGCGAGCAGTTCCTTGCGGGCCTTCTCGCGATCGGAGGCATCGACACCCAAGCGCAGGAAGAACATTCCTTGCAGCCAGTGGCTGAAGGCATCGTCGTATTTCCCGTCTTTGCCAATCTGCTCCAAGTTATCCTCCACGACTCCCAAGGTCGCACGGGTACGCTCGTCCTGCGAGGCTCGCTCAACGTCATACTTCGCATCGACTTTACCCTTCGTCGTAGGGCGAACGTAGAGGGCACCATTGCCAAAGGTTTCCTGCACGAAACGCAAGCGGGCCATGGCTACACGGGCCGCCGTGCCCTGCCCCAGTTCGAGGCGATTCAAGGCCTGGTAGGTGGACGCATACAGACGGTCCTGCGGCTTGGCGCGATAAACTGCGGAATACTCGTTAGTGAAGGCCGCCACGGTCTCACCACTCACTGAAAATTCGGGGCGCTCCTCTTCCGCACGGAGCATCAGTTCGACCTCTTCGAGGACCTTGGCGCTATCGGTTAATTTACCTTGGGCGCGCAAGGCTGAGGCGGCTTCTAATTTCCAGATTAAGGCATCCTTGGACGAACCTTCCGCTTGGGCTAAGGCAACCGTCGCGGCCATCTCGTAATCGCCTGCGAGGTTCGCCTGGCGCACCCCTTGAGCACGCTGGACATACGTCGAGCAGCCGGCGAGTAAGGCCCCAAAAAGGATGGATAAAATGAACCGCAAGCAGGCAGAATTCTAGGTCAGGTGGGGCCGCTGTAAAGGCAAGTCGACCTCAGCTCCCCAATCCCAGCCAGCGGGAGCCGAGGTAAAGCCAAGCCGGCGTGACGAGCGGACAGAGGACCATGGTTACGACCGCATAGCGGAGGGCGACCTGAACATCCCCATGGTACATCTCGACAATCAGGAAGCTGAAGATGCCAGCGGGCATGGCAGCTTGGACCATCATGACTTTGCGCAAGGCGGGGTCGGCAATAAAGCAGGAGGCCACCGTCAATAAGAGCACCGGAATGATCAGGCAGCGGACGAGGATAATCCCGAAGCTCACCCGTGGCTCGGCAAAGAAGCGGAACCCCTTGAGGACTTCGTGCAGGAAAATGCCGGTCAGAATAGTACCCACCGGAATCGCACACTCGCCGACGGCATGACAAAACTGGGCCGCAAACTGAGCGGGGGCGGTTTCGCCAACGCCGGCGAAGTTCACGATTAAAGCCGCCACCAGCGCCAGTGGGATGGGCTGGGCCAAGTTCTTCAAGCCCTTGAGCCCGGAACCGCCGGACAGAAAGGCGACGCCAAACGTCCAGACCGCCGCTTCGACGCCGACATTATGCACCATTAACACCCCGACGACATCGCGATCGAAGAGAGCCGCGGTCACGGGAATACCGAGGTAACCAAAGTTATTGATGCCCGACGAATAACTGAAAGTACGCCGGGCGTTGCCTTCGGGAAAACGCAGCAGCATCGCGACCAACCGTCCGACTAAGATACCCCCGACAATCATGCCGAAACCAATACCCAAGTAGAGGAGCGCCGTCCCTCCGGAATTAATCAGACGGTTACCGCAGACCCGGTCAAAAATCATCGCGGGGAAGAAGACCCAAATCACCATCCGCATCAACGGCTGGCGCGCCTCTGGCCCGACCCAACCGCGGTGAGCCATGAACCAACCCAAGGCAATCAGCAGCGTTAGCTGGAAAATAGCCTGAGCGAGGCCGGCGGTGAAAATATTCATGGACGACCCCGCACCCTCCCACATCGCAAGGAAACCTGAAAGGGAATTCTCTCTTTCCTCTATCCCCAATCCCCTATCCTCTATCCCCTATCCCCTTCGGCCATCCCCTAACCCCTTCGGCCATCCCCTAACCCCTATCCCCCATTGCCTCCCCACCCCTTGACTTCCCCGCCGTTACGGCAATACTGGTGGGAGTTCCTTCTCAGTCGGCCCGACAGGCGACTATCAACCTTTCGGGGGTGTTCCGGATTCGATTCCCATCAAGATATCATGACGGCATGCAGAGGACGTCAGCTCCCTCTTAAATCCAGCTGGCAGCATATAACTGCTAAAAACACCATCACGTTCGAAAGCGACAACGCTTTCGCACTCGCTGCTTAATTACAGCGACGGGCCCCAGGACGCGCCTGCATTCCTGGATCAGCTCGGTTAACGTGGGCGATCCCCTCCTCTAGTTTCTATCTCCGGGGTAAGTGAGAATGAAGATAGGCCGCACGGGTGCGCATTCCCAAACGCGGTCGAGATCAATAATGACGCTAAGCATGTAGAAGATGTGACGTAAGGATAGGAAGACGCGGGTTCGACTCCCGCCACCTCCACCATTTAGCGAACTCAGTCACAGCCCACGACCACCCGGTCATGGGCTCGACTCGTTTAGCCTATTGAGTTGGTCGCACCAACACGAGGGCCGAGCAACGGTCCGCCGCAATCCACCTAACGGTCCCAGGCTGCTGACAGACGTAGAAGTTATCGATGATGCCAACGTAGGACTTCCCCGCAACGTCTGCGTAGCCAACCGCTACCACCGCATGGCCCCAAGTGAGTTCGGGTTTCCGCGGGACCAAGACATTACACATCAAGAGCGCCGGTCGGCCCTCGGAAATTTCGGTCCGCAACACCTGATCACTGTAACCGACCAGCTTGATGTCGACGGACACACGATACTGGGTGGCATCGGCGCGTAGGCCTGCCACCAAGGCATCGGGCATCGCCCCCGCCAAGGCCATTCTACGGTCCGTATAGCCCTCAGCATCCGCCAGAACCATCATCGGCAAGCGGTCACGCAACCGTCGGACCAAGCCCTCATGACTATCATCAGCCTGCCAATCAAACGTCCCGCGATTAGACCAGAATGCCATGAGACTACCGCCCGCGGTCGGCACGCAACCGGAAGCCACGGGCTGACCATCCGGGCCCTTAATTGGAAATTGCTGAATCGGCGGCACGCCAGCGAGGGCCTTGGCGGACGGGGCCGCCAGCTCGGTCAGACCTTCCAAAGAAAAATCAAGGAGCGCGTGCTGCCCATTCGCCTGCCAAGCCAAGTAACCGGCTGGTGCACCGGTCCCCGATTTCAGTTCGGCCCACCAGAATGGCTCACCCGCGGACGACCACCGCGTGGCCACCGGCGTGACTGGACGAACGGAAGCGACCTGCACCTCTCCACGCGTGCCGGCCAGCAGGCCAGCCGAACTCAGCGACTGGAGATGCGTCCGAGCCTGGGCCTGCACCTGTTCCGCCGACTTCGGCTGAGAATCGCAACCCGTCAGCCAAGCCGCTAAAAGCCCAATGACGATTGCGCGCAATCGCCCCATCTCACTTCGCGTCCTTCAGCATCACCAGGTTCGCTTCCGCGAACGCTTCGCCCATCAGCGCAAAAGTCTTAGCACAACCCAGATAATGGTAACCCGCATTCGAGGCGCCACGTTTCCACTGAGCTGCTTCGGCTTCGGTGACCACTTTAGCTTCATACGCCTTGAGGTAATCACGCTGCTGAGCTTCGGTCATCTTCCCATCGGCGTTCGCTGACTTAGCGTTCTTATTTTTCAATTCATAGGCCATCTGCCGGACCTTATCGCGCTTGGCCTGGATGGCGGCGAGTGATTCATCCCAGAAGGGCCCGGTACGCACCGCGGTCACGTTGCCTTTGAATTCTGGGAGGCTCGCCGGGGCGGCCATGGCTTCACGGAAGGCGAGGTTATCTTCACCCGGCTCTTTACCGCCGACGCCCATCACCCCAATGACGAACGGCATCTTGGGCACGCCGAGATCCTTGCGGACATCGCGAATGAAGGCCGCCATAAAGTCCGAGTACTTCGCATAGCGATTCACCGTCGAACCCTTGGGCAGGCGCGGATAAAAATTCGAGTCGACCATATCATTGAAGCCCTGCAACCAGATGAAGCCGGCGATTTCATAGCCCTGCTTGGGGTCATAGCCTGGGCAGACCCGACCAGGGTTAGCCAAGACTTGACGCACGTGCGCGAGCATGAGTCGGTAGTAATGACCGGAGTTCGCTAACGGGTGACGGTCCTTCTCGAGGTCCGATGGCGTGCGCGGATACGGACCAGCCCCCGGCGAAAGGAAATCATAGTTGAGTGACTTACCGCCCCACGCTGCTTTAATGAGCAGTACGGGTTCCTGGTAGGCGCGATCCATGGCTAAGCCGAAAGTATACTCGGGCCCGATTTTGCCGCCGTCCTTTGTCGGATCCTGCCGCGAGCCATAACCCGTCGTCAGTTTACCAAAGCCTTCGCCGTTTTTGTCGCCGCTACCGGTAAGATAGGAAATCCATACGCCCTCCCCTTCAGCGGGCGTTTTGCCATCGGGCCCTTTCATCCGCTTCAGCAAGGGCGCGGTGGCCGGATCTTCGCCGATATAGTCGATGGTCTCGACCTTGGCATGTCCCTCCATGTTGGATTGGCCAACAAGGATGAAGACCTTAGTCGGGGCGGCCTGCAGGCCAAGGGCGGCCAGCAGTAAAAACAGCGAGGGGTAACGCATGCCTCCAGACAAAGGCAGTGGCCACAGATGGCAAGCCCTGCCCTACCGGGGGTGGCCTAGCACTTTACGTACATCTCAACCTTGCAATCATAGCCACCGAGGTCGACTTCCTGGCGGTAGTCCCGGCGCATCGTCTTGTCCGTGGACTCCAAGCGCAGCGGGTTGACGAAGATAACGCGGCCGCCCGGACGGAGGGTCGCCGAGGCGACCCGGAAGAAATCAGCGAACAAGCCGTGCAGGTTAGGCACGCGGACGCGCCGACCGAGGGGCGGATTCGAGATGATGAGCGACAGCTTACCCGAAACCAAGACCGGCACTTCCGCATACCCACGGAAGTCGCCCGTCAAGAAGGTGCTCTTCACGCCCTCCAAACCAGCGGCCGCCCAGTTCTCCTTAGCGATCGCGATGGCCTTCTCATTTAGGTCGGTACCAATAACCTGCTTCACGTCACCCAACAAGGCGGTCTCAATGAGCTCCAAGCCTGAACCACAGAACGGATCCCAGACGACTTCATTAGCCTGCCGACCAGCCAAGCGCGCCAAGCAGGCGGCCAGCGGCGGGTGCGAGGCGGCATTGATGGCGGCCTTGCGATAAGTCAGACGCGGATCCGGCGAAACCTTCGGACGAAGTTCCGCCAAGGCAGCCGACGGAGCGAGGAAGACGTCGACGGACCACGGGGCCTCGCGGGCGTCGTTCAGAATACGGGGATTCACCTTAAACGCTTCCGCGGCCACCTTGGCCACATCGTCGTCGTGATTTTCACTGCCCGAAAAAGACAGGCGATAGCGCCAGGACCCATCCGTTAATGAGTCCATGAGACGCTCGCTCAAAGAAGAGCCGATGAGTTTAGCTAAGCCGGCGAAGGCCTCGGGGCCTTCGGGGTCGCGCACACGGCCCAAGCCAAAGCCCATCGTGTCGAAACAACGCAACTGATAGAGATCACGGAGACTGAAAGGCCCCTTGGCCGCGACCACCACGTGGCAACCGCGGACTTCGAGTACGCGGAACTTACCACCCGCGGTATCACTGGCCCGTACTTCGTCAGCCAGCACCGCTTCGAGGCCACGACGGCAACGCAGGCTGATGCGCAAAGTATCGTAACGATCCAAGATAGCATCGACGCGAATCGTCGCCGGGCTTTCGCGACGGGCGACATTGGCGCGGACCTTTTGTTCGGAGAGCGGCAAACCGGCCGCCCCTGCCCCGACGGCCTTCAAGGTTTCTTCGCCGGCAATCTTCTCTAAGGCTGCGCCCGCCTTCCGCTTCTCGCGGTCGACCGTGCTCGTCTTAAGAATAGTAAGAATGTTGCGCTCCGCCTCAACGTCTTCGCCCAGCTTCGGAATTGCCGCCATGGCGTAACGGCGGACCTTCTCTTCCGGATCTTGGAGCAACCCCTTGAGCCAGGCCTTGACCTGAATCTTCAAGGCCGGGTCGCTGCAATGGGTGAAAACGACGCCGACTGCCCGGACTAAGGCGACCTGCCGAGCGCGCTCCTTGCCCGTGGCTTGGTTGAATTTGGGGACCTCGACACCCCAAAGCTGCCCCGCGGGCAGTTCGCGGAGCTGTCGGTAAAGGTCGTTGTCGGCTTTCATGGCTTGGTAAGTCGGGCGGGCGGGCGGCAAAGTCAAGGGAGACGCAGGCGGGCGACCCGAGCCTGACCGCGGCCAGTGCCAGGTTCCGCGTGTCGCACTTTGGGCATTTTCCTAACAAAATTAACCAAAAGCGGACACGTGAATGTCGGCTCGAGAAGTTGGCACGAAAACCCGGCTCCGCCCCCGTCCCAGCAATCCATAAGTTGCCTTTGACAGGGGGGGATTATTGCCCACTAGATTTAGACGTCTTGCGGTCTCCGCCAAGGCACCCGGCGGCTCAGCCGCCAGCCCATCCGACTACTTTTGCCCACACCAGAAATGAATAATCCCGGACTTCCCGAAAAACAGGGTCTTTACGACCCACAGTTTGAGCATGACGCCTGCGGCGTCGGCTTCGTTTGCCAGATGAAGGGCAAGCGTTCGCACGATATTATCCAGCAGGCCCTCACCATCCTGGTGAACCTCGATCACCGAGGCGCCTGTGGTTGCGAAGTGAACACCGGCGACGGTGCCGGTATCCTGCTCCAGCTCCCCCACGGGTTCTTCGCAAAGAACGGCCCGGCCAATCTCCCCAAGCCCGGCCATTACGGCGTGGGCATGCTCTACGTTTCCCCGGACGCCAAGATCCGCGCGGCCACCGAAGCCACCTTCGCCGACCTCGCCAAGGCCCAGGGCCTCGCGATCCTCGGCTGGCGCACCGTCCCCGTCGACAACGCGTCGCTCGGCCAGACCGCCATCGCCAGCGAACCCGTCGTCCGCCAAGCCTTTCTCGGTCGCCCAGACGATTGCCTCAGCGACCAGGACTTCGAACGTAAGCTCTTCATCCTGAGCAAGCAGGCCCACCACCAGATCCGCGCCACCGGTAAGGACGAGTTCTACTACGCCAGCTCCCTCTCCTGCCGCACGATCATCTACAAGGGTATGCTCATGCCCGAACAGGTGGGTAAATACTTCCCCGACCTCGCGGATCAGTCGATGGACACCGCCCTCGCGCTCGTCCACTCGCGCTTCTCGACCAACACCTTCCCGAGCTGGGAACGTGCGCACCCTTACCACTACATCGCGCACAACGGCGAGATCAACACCCTCAAC
>CAITUF010000132.1 GCA_903895475.1 uncultured Opitutia bacterium
CGATGACTGAGTCGATGACTGAGTCGATGACTGAGTCGATGGCAGAGGACTGAATCGATGCCAAAATCGAAACCGCCGCCACCTGCCACCCGAGGCTGCCACCTGCCACCCGAGACGATTCAACCACTCAAAGGGAAACCGGAGTTTACCTGCGGGCATGATTCATTCTCAGGTCCCAGGTCTCGGCCCTCAGGTATCAGGTTCAGGTGTTCAGCCCCAGGTACAGGTTAAGGACCCGCACCCGTGCCCGTACCTGATAACCCGTACCCGATACCCGACTGCTGAGACCTGAGACCCGAAGAAGTATCCCCCAGCAAACTATCCGGTCTCCCTATACTGCCCCCTTTGAGCACTGTATCTCCCCATGTCCCCGTGTCACCGTGCCCCCATGTCCCCTCGCGTCACGCGAGTATCTCGCGGACGACATGCCCATGGACATCGGTCAGGCGGTAATCGCGGCCTTGGAATCGGTAGGTCAATCGCTCGTGATCAAAGCCCAGTAAGTGCAGGATCGTTGCTTGGAGGTCGTGGACGTGGACCTTGTCCTTGACGCCCGCAAAGCCCATCTCATCGGTCTCGCCATAGGAGAACCCGCCCTTCACGCCGCCGCCGGCCAGCATGACGGAGAAGCAGTCGGGATAGTGGTCGCGTCCGAGGACGGCGCCACCGGCCGTGCGTCCTTCGCGGAAGGGTGTGCGCCCGAATTCACCGCCCCAGACGATGAGGGTGTCATCGAGGAGGCCGCGTTCTTTGAGGTCCTTAATTAAAGCCGCGGCAGGCTTGTCCGTCTTCGCCATCTTCTTGGTCAGGCCATCACGGATGTCTTCGGCGGGGTTCGTGCCGTGGAAGTCCCAGCCCCAGTCGAAGAGGTGGACGAAGCGGACGCCCTTCTCGACGAGACGCCGCGCGAGCAGGCAGTTGTTCGCGAAGCTCGCCTCGCCCGGTTTAGCGCCATAGGCCTCGAGGGTTGCGACAGATTCCTTAGAGATGTCCATCACCTCTGGCACGCTGGTCTGCATACGGAAGGCGAGTTCATACTGGGCGATGCGCGTGACCGTCTCGGCGTGCCCTAACTCGTCCTGCTGGCGCTGGTTGAGGTCCTTGAGTGCGTCGAGCGTCGCGCGGCGCAGGTCGCGCGTCATGCCAGGTGGGTCGTTGGCGAAGAGCACGGGGTCGCCCTTGCTTCGGCACTGCACGCCTTGGAAGACGGAGGGCAGGAAGCCGCTGCCCCAGCAGCCTTGCCCGCCGCTGGGCTGGGTGCCACTCGAGATTAGCGTCACGAAACCAGGGAGGTTCTGATTCTCGGTCCCGAGGCCGTACGTGGCCCACGAGCCCAACGATGGGCGTCCCTGACGGATGTGGCCCGTGAAGAGGAGTAGTTCGGCGGGCGCGTGGTTGAATTGGTCCGTGTGCATCGCTCGTAAGAGCGTCACATCATCAGCGACCGTATGGAAGTTGGGGACCGCATCGCTCATCCAGAGGCCGCCCTTGCCGTACTGTTTGAACGTACGCGGAGAACCCATGAGTTTCGGCACACCGCTCGTGAAGGCGAAGGTGCGTCCCTTTAAGAAAGAATCTGGGCAGGGCTTGCCGCTCTGTTCCACCAGTGCCGGCTTAGGGTCAAAGATGTCGAGGTTGGGCGGGCCGCCTGACATGTGCAGGTAGATGACTCGTTTGGCGCGTGCCTTGAGCGGCGGGCGTTTCGGGGCGAGCGGGTGATTGGTGTCGGCAGTCGCGGCGAAGGCATTGCCTTGCAACGCTTGAAGGGCAATGGCGCCTAAACTGAATTGCCCCGCGCTGCTGAGGAAGTGCCGGCGGGTTTGTAAGCGGAGCTGCTCCGCGCGGACAGGATGCAAAGAAGGAGGGTTCATCGGATTAGCGGCGCATCAGGAATTCATCGAGGTTCATCATCACGCCGGCGACCGCCGTCCAGGCGGCCAACTCGGCGAGGTCGGCACCCTTGTCGGCGGGGCCAAGCGGCTGCGTCGCCATCTTGGTGGCGAGGGCAGGGTCGGCGCGATAGGTGGCGAGGGAGCGCTGTAGCAGGGTCTCCAAGGCCTTGATCTCATGGGCGTCGGCGGCACGTGCTACGCAGAGTCGGAAGGCCAACTGGAGTCGTCCAAGGGTATCGGCTGGACCTTCCTTCAGTAAGCGACGCGCCAAGCCCTGGCTGGCTTCCACGAAGACTGGGTCGTTCAAGGTCACAAAGGCCTGCAGGGGCGTATTGGAGCGATCGCGGCGAAGCGTACAGGTCTCACGGTTCGGGGCGTCGAAAGTGGTGAAGCTCGGGTAGGGGCTATTTCGGCGCGTATCGGTATACACACTCCGCCGATGGGCATCCTCGCCTGCACTGGTAGTCCAGTCGTTGCTGCCACCGAAGGCTGCACTCAGGCCAGAGGCCGGCCGGATCGGTCGCACCGGTGCACCGTACATCTTGGTGCTAAGTAGCCCAGCGACGGCCAGGGCTTGGTCGCGAAGTAGTTCACCCGACGGGCGGAAGCGCGGTCCGCGGGCCAGCAGGCGATTGTCGGGGTCGCGTTCGTTGATTGTGGGGTTGCTGGCGGAGGACTGGCGATAGGCACGACTCGTGAACATCAGGCGGAGCATGTGCTTGGTATCCCAGCCGCTGCGGACGTATTCACCGGCGAGCCAATCGAGGAGCTCAGGGTGCACGGGAAGGTCACCTTGGCTGCCGAATTCTTCGCTGCTACGGACGATACCGACGCCGAAGACCGTTTCCCAGAGCCGGTTTACTTGGACGCGAGCGGTGAGTGGATTCTTTGGGCTGACTAGCCATTCGGCGAAGCCGAGGCGATCGAGCGACGCTTTGGTGGGTGCCGTATGCCAGGCTACGGGGACGCCGGCCGTGACTTCGTCTCCGAGGGCCTGCCAATTGCCTCTCAATTGTACGAAGGTTTTGCGCTGCTTGGCCGTGGGCAGTTCCTGCATGACTGGCACAGTGGGCGGCTTAAACTCAGCGAGTTGCTTCCGGAGTTGGGCGGCTGACTCACGTTCAGTCTTCGATTCGGGGGCGACATTGCGGACGTAGTAGTCCTGCAACTGTTTGACCTGAGCCGCGGTACGTTTGTCCTTCGGCGCGGCGAATAGGGCGGCTACTTTCTTTTCAGGAATGGCAGTCTTGGTGTTCAACCAAGCGTCGAAGCCCGTCAGCCAGGCTGGTTTGGTTTGGGCTAAAACAGCGTCCGCCTGGGTCAGGCGTTGTTGTAGCGCATCGCGGGTAACCTTCTGTTCGCTTGGGATGACTTCCATGGTCGGGCGCTCGTCGGCCTTATCCGAGTCGGCGGACTGATTAAAGAGGGCGTAGGAGCGGAAGTATTCGGTGATCGTGATCGGGTCGTATTTATGGGTGTGGCATTGGGCACAGGCCATGGTTGTCCCCATCCAGACGGCGTAGGTCGTATTGACGCGGTCGATGACAGCGGCGGTCCGGAACTCTTCATCGCTCGTGCCGCCTTCGTTCTGCGTCATGGTGTTACGGTGGAAGGCCGTGGCAATTAATTGGTCCTGCGTCGGGGTTGGCAGGAGGTCTCCCGCGAGTTGCTCGACGGAGAAACGGTCGAAGCGTTGGTTGGAGTTGAAGGCACGGATGACCCAGTCGCGATAGGGCCAGATGGAGCGTCCTGGGTCGCTGGGGTAGCCGGCACTGTCGGCGTAGCGCGCCATGTCGAGCCAGCCGCGGGCCCAGTGTTCACCAAAGGTCGGTTGTGCTAGGTAATAGTCGACGAGCTCGGTTGGGGTCGCTTGCGCGAAGCGGGTGAGCTCGGCCGGCGTCGGTGGTAGGCCGGTGAGGTCGAGCGCGGTGCGGCGAATTAAAAGGCTGCGGTCGGCTGGGGGTGAGAAGCTGAGTTTCTCTTTCTTCAGTCGTTCGAATAAGAACGCGTCAATGGGGTTGGCTTCACCGTTGGTCGGAACCTTCACCGCCACCACGGGCTCATAGGACCAATGCTTTCCCCAGCGGGCCCCTTGGCGTATCCAGGTCTTTAGTAACGCGAGTTGCTCGGGGCTGATGACCTTGTGCTGCTTGGGAGGTGGCATCACTTCTTCCGGGTCCTTGGATTCGATGCGCTGGATGAGAGAACTGAGCTCGGGCTTGCCGGGGACGATGGCGATATCGCCCTTGCGGTCGGATTTGGCGGAAGCCTCATCGTCGAGACGTAGCTTCGCCTTTCGGGCCTTGTCGTCGGGGCCGTGGCACGCGATGCAGTTTTCGGAAAGGATCGGACGAATCTGGCGGCTGAAGCTGATGGGGTCTTCTGCCTTGGCCAAGGGGAGCACCAGAATGGCGAGGATGGCAGGACGCAGGCGCATAAGGGGTAGATGGGGTTTGCCTAGGTTTAGTTCCGCCCGGCTTACTGCAAATCCATTCCGTCCGGCTATCCGGCTTGTCTGGGTCAGCCCGGCGGACTAAGTAATGGATTCCATGCGCCTCCCCACGCTTTGCCTATCGCTTTTATTCGCTTTTGCGGGGGTCCTACCCGCCGCGGAGACCCCAGCCGTCCCGAAGGCCCCCGATGGCCTGGTCGTACTGACCTTCGATGATTCGGTGGCCAGTCATGCGACCTATGTGGCGCCTCTGCTAAAGAAGTATGGTTTCGGGGCGACTTTCTATATCACCGAAGGCTTTGAGTTCTTGAAGGATAAGGAGCACTACCTGACTTGGGAGCAGATCAAGGCACTGCATATGGCTGGGTTTGAGGTGGGTAATCATACCAAGGCGCATAAGGCCGTGAGTGGACAGAAGCCGGCGGACATCGCGGCTGACCTCGAGCACATCGAGAAGCGCTGCATCGAAAATGGTATTCCCGTGCCGACCACTTTCTCCTACCCGGGCTACGCGACTAGCCCGGCCGCGACCGAAGTCCTGCGTTCGCGCGGTTATATTCTGGCCCGGGCCGGTGGGGCGCGCGCCTTCGATCCCGCGAAGGACGATCCGCTGACCTTGCCGCAAGCCTTCGATAGTAAGCCTGATAGCTCCATGGAACAGTTCAAGGCCGCCATCGCCCAAGCGCGCGACGGCAAGATCGCGGTACTTACTTTCCACGGTGTTCCCGATATCAAGCATCCGTGGGTCAATACTGACCCAGTGAAGTTCGCCGCCTACATGCAGGCGCTGAAGGACTCCGGTTGTAAGGTCGTCGCTCTGCGTGACCTCGCCCGTTACTTGCCGCCCGCGAAGAAATAGCTTTCGTTTATTAGCGCGGCGTGCCTTTGGCCGCGGCGGCTGGAATCAACTGGAGGGCGTCGAGGATGACGAACCCCTCGGTGCCCGTGTTGCTGAGCGTGAGCGTGTAGTCGACACCTTTACGGAGCCGCACCTGGCCGACGGTGCGAAACGCCTCACCAGCCGGCAGGGGAACGGTCTGGTCGACGGTTAGGCGCTGCTCCTGTCCATCGCCCACGAGTACGATTGGTAAGCGTTTAGTGCGCGTCTCGTGGGCGGAATAGGCCATGTGGAGCGCAAACTCACCATCAGCCGGGCCCTTGAAGCGGAAGGTCGCCCGGGACTTACCATCCGAACGTTGCTCGTCATGGACGTAGCCCGTGCCGATATAGGGTTTGAAATTGGTGGAGCGTATCCAGGTGCCCTCGAGCTCGGCGACTTGGTCGTCGAGTAACAATCCTTGAGCGGATTTATTGGGGGTGGCTTTGCTGGCTTTCGCGTCTGTCTTGAGGGCCGGGGGGGCAGGCAGTTCGACGGTCTGACCTTGGGCGAGCAAGCGGGTGCGAAGTTCGGAGTAGGGTAGGTCTTGGACGTTTACTCCGCGCTTGGCGGAGAGGGCCGCGGCCACGCCCGCCCCCTGGCCAATCGCCATCCAGGCACCCTCGATGCGCAGCGAGGACATAGCGACGTGGGTGCTGCCGAGGGCGATGGGGACCAGGAGATTACTGCACTGTTCAGCGTGCGGCAGGATGGCGCGGTAGGGAACCTGGTAGGCGTAGCCGACGCCGGTGCCGGGTACGCGGACTGGCATGATGGTACCCTCATTGACGACGCCGCCCTCCTTGAGGGCCACGCGCTGGCAGTCGTGCGAGTCGATGGGGAAGGAGGAGATCGCGATGGAGTCCGTTTTGCTGGGCGAATCGATAATGTCCTTTTGGGTTAGGACGTAGAGCCCCTTGAGTCGGCGGGACTCTCGGATGTAGAGCGCGGGTGGAAAGTGTGCCGACGTCGTGAACTCGTCCTTGCAGAAACCGAGGGAGGCATATTGGGCTCGAGTCTTTTCGGGCACAGCGAGGTCGGTCCGCAGGAAGTGCAGGAACTCGAGCGTGTATTGCTTATGCGCTTCCCAGAGGCGGGCACGCTCGGCCACATCGGCGGAATGCCAAGTGTTACTGCCGCCGACGAGTCCGAGGGAAATCTGGCCGCCGATGGAGTTATTCCCGTCCAACTTGTTACCAGGGAGCGGATAGAGGTCGAACCCGACACCGCGCACGCCTGCTTTGAGCGCCCGCCGCGCGAGTTCAAATTTTGCTGGATCGTACTTCGTCGGCTCGGGAATTGGTACGAGGTTTGCGGGGTCACGGGTGAGGCAGAGACGGAAGCTGAATGTCATCACGTTGCGGTCACCCGCCTCTTCGGCGCCGGCATCGACTCCGGTGATTAGAGGAAGCGGACATCCCGAGGCGTCAAAGCCATCGATGGACATTGTCGGTTTGGGGTAGCGTTTCCCGGCCAGAGCTTCGCCGTACTCCGCGCGGCCCTCTCGCCCGATGACCCAGGAGACGCCGGCGGCAGCCATCAGATCGCCCTCGTAGGTCCCGTCCACGTAGGTTTTTGCGGCAAACGCACCCCTGGATGTACGCAGGAACGTAATCCTGGCCTTGGACATTTCGGCGGCGGTTAGTTGGCAGTCGGTGACCACAGTGACGCCAGCTTCTTTTAACATGGCCTGAGTCACGCGCATCGCCACGTGCGGCTCGAAGATCCAGCGGATACCGGGGGTCTTGTCCTTCGGGTCGTAGGGTGCGGGCTGACCGCGGTCGACATAGTCCTTCACGATGCGACGGTGCCATTCGTCAAATAAACCAGTCAATGACTCGCGGCGCATCTGGTTGGAGTCGCAATGGCTCAGTCCGCCCGTGCTGAGTCCGCCGACGTGGCTCGTCGGCTCAAGGAGTGTAACCTTAGCGCCCTCCCGGGCTGCCGCGATGGCGGCGCAGAATCCTCCGGGCGTGGCGCCGTAGATGATGACATCCGCTTCCTCGGCGCGCAGAGGGCGAGAGATCAGCAACAGTCCGAAGGCGAGGAGGATTCGTAGCATGATTCACTTAACTTTATAGATCTTCACGTCGTCGATCCAGACGGTCGAGCCAACGAGGAAGCTGAACCAGCGTTTCATCGGGTGGGCGAAGCCCTCGGAGCGATGCCGTGCGACCACCTTGCCGTCCAAGGAACAGCGCATTTCATCGCCTTCGGTGACGAGCGAAAGTTCATGCCATTCCGTGTCGGCCTTCAGTGGCACCACGGCCTGCTTGGTCTTGAGGAGGGCTTCGAGTTCGGGCGCCACCTTGGTCTTCTTCGACGTCGCTTCTTCACGTTGTTTGCGGATGGCCAGGTTCATCACGCCCGTCTTGTGGTCGATGAGCGTCACGGTGGACTGCGACAGGATGCCGTAGCAAAGATGGCCGGCGTGGATGTCCTTTACCTCGCGGTCGACGAAGCCCAGCTGCAGCCCCTCGCCTTTGTTTAGCCCGGGGAATTTGAAACGAATGATGACCCCTCCATCGGTGAAGCCAGCGTCGTGGTGGATGTGGGCGGCGTGGC
>CAITUF010000133.1 GCA_903895475.1 uncultured Opitutia bacterium
ACCAAGAAACTGGCGACGCCGGAACTGCTCTACGCGGGCAAAATGCGCCGCCTGAGCTTCACGGAACAAGGGTTCGACTTACCGCAGCGACCCGAAGGGCTCACCGAACAGGCCGCGGCCTACGCCTATGCGTGGGAAAAAGTCGTTCGCCTCGGCGATGCCGTCGACGCCTTCCACTATCATCGGCAAGTCGATCATGCCAAGGAAGGCGGCCTGCGGTTCGGACTTTGGAGCAACAAACCGGGCACGATTTCCGAACCCGACCAGAAGCGCCCGATCTGGCACCTACTCAAAGCCGTCGACACGCCCGGATGGAAAGCCGCGGCTGAGCCTTACCTCAAGACCTGCGGCCTCATGAGTTGGGACGAGCTGAATCCTAAGTGAGGAGCGCTTGGCATCGCTTCTTGCCCAGGGCTTCCCTGCCCCTCAATAAAGCCGCATGCACGGCTTCGTCCTAGGATTTGATGTAGGTACTAGCGGTGTTCGCGCCTTGGCCGTAGATGCGCGTGGTCAGATTCTCGGGTCTGGCTCGGCAAAACTTCCGCCGACATTGGTCACGGGGGCTCGGCGCGAACAACACCCAGACGACTGGTGGTACGGACTGCAGGCCGCTTGCCGAGCGCTCGGCAAGCAAGTTGACCTATCCCAAGCGAGAGCGGTGGCTCTCGATGCGACTTCGGGGACGATTCTGCCCGTTGACGAATCCAGCACGCCGCTGGCCGCTGGTCGGATGTATGACGACGCTGATACGGGTGACCTAGCGGCACGCATCGCCCAACTGGCGCCGCAAGAAAGCGCCGCGCATGGCGCCACCTCACCCGCCGCCCGTGCACTTGGCTGGCTGGAACTACCGAACCTGCATTGCATCCTGCACCAAGCTGATTGGCTAAACCGTAAGCTCGGCTCGGAAGACTTCGTTACCGACGAAAATAACGCACTCAAAGCCGGTTATGATCCAGTCGCCCGTGCTTGGCCAGCTTGGCTGGAATCACTCGGACTGCCGCATGCTCGCCTTCCCAAGGTCGTCCCAGTCGGCACCCCGATTGGCAAGGTGGATTCGATCGCCGCGAGTTTCCTCGGCATCCCCGCGGGCATCACTCTGGCCGCCGGCACGACGGATGGTTGCGCGACGTTCCTCGCCAGCGGCGCCAGCCGCGTCGGCGAAGGAGCCACGGCGCTCGGTTCGACCATAGTCGTGAAGCTGCTCAGCGCTCGCCCCATCTTCGCCCCTCAATACGGTATCTATAGCCATCGGCTCGGTGACCAATGGCTCGCGGGCGGTGCCTCCAACTGTGGCGGCAAAACCCTGGCCACGCTTTTCAGCGAAGCGGAACTCGCAGCCTTGTCCATAACGCTCGATGTTAGTAAGCCTACGGGGCTCGACTACTATCCACTCGCAACCATGGGCGAACGCTTCCCTATCGCCGACGCGCAGCTGGCTCCACGCCTGACTCCTCGACCATCGGACGACGCCATCTTCCTGCAGGCAATCCTCGAAGGATTCAGCGCCGTTGAGCAACTCGGCTACACCCGCCTCGCCGAACTCGGCGGCCCCAAGCTCGTCTCCGTCCGTCATGCGGGCGGCGGCTCCCGTAATCCGGCCTGGATGAAACTCCGTGCCCAGAAATTAGGCGTTCCGCTCGCCGCCGCCTGGAGCGACGAAGCCGCTGCCGGCACCGCCCGCCTTGCCTGGCGTGCCCTCGGCCACGAACTGAAACTCTCATGACGACCTTACAGACTATCAATGGATTAGCGGAAGTTGCCGAAAACTACGGCGTCCTCCTCGTCGACCAATTTGGCACACTCCATGATGGCCAGACGGCTTACCCACATGCAGCCGAAGCCCTCGAGCGCTACCGTGCAACCGGCGGCAAGGTCGTGGTGCTTTCGAACTCCGCCAAGTCGGGCGAAGACAACCGTGAACGCCTTAAAGGCTTTGGCTTTGATGAACGGCACTTCGACGCCGTGGTGACTTCGGGCGACGCTGCGCAAGCCGCCATGCGGGCCGGCTCACTCGGGCCCGCCTTCCAAGCGGGTGGTAAAATTCATATCTCTGGTAAACTCGGTGCTGACTACGGCTTTGGTTCATTTGGCTTCACGACGGCTTGGCCGGATGACGCCGAGGGCATCATCTTAGCTGCGTGCCAGGAGCCGGACCGTAATTGGCGGCAACAGATTCGCGACCTCCTTGGTGCGGCGCGACGAGGCGTGCCGATTGCCGTCTGTAACCCCGACCTCGAAATGCTCACGCCCAAAGGCGTCCGTCCCTCCGCTGGCGCCATCGCCTTGGAGCTCGAGCGTTCGGGGGCCATACTGCACACCTTCGGCAAGCCGCACATCGACATCTACCGCACCGCCCTCGCCGCCGCCGGGAATCCCCCACCGTCCGCTGTGCTCGCCATCGGCGATAGCCCCGAACATGACCTGCAAGGCGCTGCGAACGCAGCCCTAGACGGTGCTCTCGTGCGTACCGGTATCATGATTGGCCAAGACGACGCTGCGTTGCTGCCGCGCCTCCCGAAGCGTGCCGACCGCCCTTGGTTGAGCCTGGCGGAACTACGCTGGTGATTAGCAACCGGCCTGCGCCGTATTGCCGCGCCCCTTGGGCTTGCCGTTGATGCAATAGGGACACGACTTCTCGTAAACGTATTCGGGCAGCCGTTGGTCGGCCTTCGTCAGAGGCATTTGGCAATTGAAGCAAATGACGGACTCGGTCTCGCGGAGATCGGGACCGACCCCCACGCGGTTATCAAAGACGAAACATTCTCCGTCGTAATGGGCACCTCCGACTTCCTCGAAATATTTCAGGATACCGCCATCGAGCTGCAGGATATTGGTGTATCCTTCCATCTCCATGAAGGGGCCAGCCTTTTCGCAACGGATACCGCCGGTGCAGAACATCACGACGGGCTGCGACTTGAGCTCGGCTGGCAACTTACGAACCGCTTCCGGGAAATCCCGAAAGTTAGCGACCCCAGCTGGCAAGGCACCTTTGAACGTGCCGAGGCGGACTTCGTAATCATTACGCGTATCGAGCAGGACGAGCGGACGGCCTTCATCGAGCCAGACCTTGAGTTGGGCGGCGGAAATCTTTGGGGAGGGCTTACCGACTGGGTCGACCCCTTCGATACCGAAGGAGATGATTTCCTTCTTCACCTTCACGAGCATACGCTTGAAAGGCTGGTGTGAGCTGGGGCTCTCCTTCGGCTTGATGTCCGCTAAACCCGGGAAGGTGCGGATGAAATCCACGACCACCGTCAACTGAGCCGGAGTGCCAGCGAGGAAGAAATTAATCCCTTCAGCGGCCAGCAGGACCGTACCCTTAAGCCCCTGCTCGCGGCAAAGGGCCAAGAGCCCTTCCTTGCGCTCCTCGAGGCGATCGAGGGCGGCGAACTTATAGCAGGATAGATTAATGACCTCCGTGGACATACCCCGACATCAAAAGAACCTAGCGCCACGGACGCAAAGGCGAAAACAGCGCTCGCCCTGTTCTTGCCTTTCCCCTGCCCGTCTTTACCCCTATCCCATCGGTCCTGCACCGCTCCGTCATGTCGTCCGAAGAACTCGCCCTCACCCCTATCGGCCATATCCGCTGCGGGAAGACGCTGAAGTTCAACGCCCGCCACCAGCCGAACGAACAGCTTCCAGAGACGAACGTCCTCGAGCTCATTCCTGGAGATAAATACGTCAAGGCTCTGAAGGACCTCGACGGCTTCGACCGCATCTGGCTGCTCTGGTGGTTCCATCGCAATAAGGACTGGCGCCCCGAGGTACTCCCGCCACGGGGCCCGGCCAAACGGCGCGGCGTCTTCGCCACCCGTTCCCCGCATCGTCCCAATGCGCTCGGCATCACGCCGGTCCAGCTTCTAGGCATTAAGAAGAACCTCTTACTTCTTGGCCCCTGCGACCTCGTGGACGGCACCCCCGTCTTTGATATCAAGCCGTACATTCCGGCCTACGATTCCTTTCCCGACTCCCGAGCCGGCTGGATTGACGAAGTGGATGCAGCCCTGAGTGTGCCGCCGGGCTTCACCGTGTCCTTTACACCAGCCGCCACCGAGCACCTGCACTGGTTACGCGCAACGTGGTCAATCGACTTCACGGAGCGGATGCTCGAGATCCTGACCCGCGACCCGACCCCGCACCGCACGCGCCGCATCCGCAGCCGCCACGGCGACCTCTTCGATATTGGCTGCGGAGCTTGGTTTGCCGTCTTTAAGGTCGAGGGTCCGGTCATCACGGTGCTGCACCTGAAGCCATCCTTCCCCCTAAAGTTCCTGACCGACCCCACCCGCCCGGAAGTGCCCGATAAGGATGCCCAGCTGGCTTTCCGTGCGAAGTGGCCCGAGTTCGTCGACTAGCTGGTTTTAAGACTGATATTGGCG
>CAITUF010000134.1 GCA_903895475.1 uncultured Opitutia bacterium
ATACGTCCAGATGCGCTGGGTCCGCGCCACCTTGTCAGGATTGGCCTTATAGGTCCCACCGCGGATCCAGACCGTATCGCCCGGTTCGGCGAGGTCTTGGGCCTTCATCAGTGAAGCCAAGGGCTTGTCGATCGTCCCCGCCTGTTCGTCCAACCCATTCGGCGCCACAAACAGTTCCTTGGCGTCCAAGGCAGTGCCGATGCACAGCCCGAGGACTAAGGAAAGGATGGCACCCAGGCGCATCGGCCTACAAAAGACCCCAACCCTACGAAGGGCAAGCCTCCCTCGTGGCTTCGGTTACTTCTTCGCCTGCATCAGCGCAATGAGCTGATGGGCGCAGGCTTGGGCGAAGGCCGGGCTATTAATCTCCTCGGCGAATTCGCGGACCGGTACGCGGGCGTGCTGCTTCAAGGCGGCGAATAGGGCTTGGTCCGCCGCGGCGTCGTGGAAGGGTTTACCTTCGGCGCTGATGACGCTGATGGCCTTGGTCGGGAGCATGATGACGGCACCCGCGGTGTAAGCGTTGGTTTTCTCTGCGACGATACGTCCGAGTTCGGCACATTCCGCCGCCGTGGTGCGCATGAGCGTGACCTGCGGGTTGTGGATGTAGAAGTTGCGTCCAGAGAACTTAGGGGGAATTGAGGCTTGTTCGCCAAAGTTGACCATATCGAGGCAGCCCGGACCAACGACGACAGGTACCGAGGCCTTGGCCGCGGCGTCCATGCGTTCCGGGCCTGCGTTTAGGACGCCACCGACGAGTTCATCGGCCCACTCGGTTGTGGTGAGGTCGAGCACGCCCGAGACGATGCCGCTCTCAATGACGGATTCCATAATGCGCCCACCAGCACCCGTCGCAGCGAAGACGAGTACTTCGTAGCCCGCGGCTTCGAGGACCTTCTTGGCTTCAGTGACGCACGCGGTGGTGTTACCGAACATGCTCGCCACGACCAAGGGACGGGCGGAGTCGATGACGGGTTCGGACTCAACCATGCCGCAGATGGCACCGGCGGCCCGGGTGAAGATGACGCGGGAAAGGCGGTTCAGGCCGGCCACATCGGCGATGCTGGGCATCATGGTGATGTCCTTGGTGCCGAGGTAAGGAGCGACGTTGCCCGCGGCGAGCGTCGAGACCATGAGCTTCGGGAAGCCCAAGGGCAGGGCGCGCATCGCGGCCGTACCAATCGCGGTGCCACCACCACCACCGAGGGAGATGATGCCGTGGATTCGTCCTTCCGCCGCGAGCTTGGCGACCAGCGCCGGCGCGGCCTTAGTCATGGCGACCACGCATTCCCCGCGGTCCTTGCGAGCGAGTAGGTCGGCGAGGTCGAGACCAATGGCGGCAGCGACCTGCTCGCGAGTGATGTCTGGTTGGATTGTCGCGGAGCCGCCCGTGCCGACGTCAATCAGCAAGGGCTTGTGCCCGCGGGCGGCGATGAGTCCGGCGACAAAAGCATGTTCCTCACCCTTGGAATCGAGGGTGCCGAGTACTGCGATTGTGGCCATGGCGAAGGGCTTAGAAGTGCTTACGCTTTACCGGGATCTGTTTAAAGCGCTGGGTGAGGTCCGTGAGGGACTGCTCGACGGCCATGCGTTCCAAACTCGAGGCTCCAACGAATCCATCAGTGTCGGAGTGCTCATTGATGAAAGCGGCGTCTTCCGGCGTGTTGATCGGGCCACCATGGCTGAGGAAGATGAGGTCCTTGCGGACAGACTTGGCGGCATCGATGATGCCCTGGGTGATTTTAGCGGCTTCCGGCAGGCTCATCGTGGCCTTGGTCACGCCGATGGAACCACCGACCGTGGTACCTACGTGGGCGATGATGACGTCGGCGCCGGCTTCGGCCATGGCGCGGGACTCTTCGGGCGAACCCACGTAGACGATGGTGAACATCTCCATCTTGCGAGCGAGGGCGACGGTTTCGAATTCCTTCTTCACGCTCATGCCGGTCTCTTCGAGGATCTGGCGGAACTTGCCGTCGATGATGGTGTGGGTCGGGAAGTTATTGATGCCCGAGAAGCCCATGTCCTTCACCTTACCGAGCCAATGCCACATGCGGCGACGCGGGTCGGTGGCATGGACGCCACAGATGACAGGGATTTCTTCGACGACGGGGAGGACTTCGTATTCGCCAATTTCCATGGCGACGGCGTTGGCGTCACCGTAGGCCATCATGCCAGCGGTCGAGCCGTGACCAGCCATGCGGAAGCGGCCAGAGTTGTAGACGATGACGAGGTCAGCGCCGCCGCGCTCGATGAACTTCGCGCTGATACCCGTGCCGGCACCGGCGGCGATGATCGCCTTGCCCTTGGACATCGTGTCGCGCAGGCGCTCGATGACTTCGAGGCGAGTGTAAGGGTTTCCTTTTCCGGTCCAGGGGTTGGGCATGGGTGTGATGTAAGCTGGGATTTGGGTGAAGATGTGCGTTCTGCGGTGGTCGGCAAGAATGGGTTGCTCGGACCAGACGGGTCGCTATTCAAAGGGTGTGGTGCCTGACCGCCAATCAAATATCCCTTTTGAGACGCAACTCCGTCACCTTGAAACGGACATCGAGAACCCGCGTTCCAAGCGGATGTCGGTCGTCAGCGCGGAGGTGCGTGACCCGCGTCCCTGGGTGCAGGACTCCCTCCGTTGCGCCGAGCTCTCGCACTTCGAGATCAGTCACGTCGGTTCGGCGGAGATGATTCCGCCTTATTCGATTGTCCGTAGTCAACAGAGTGGGGCCTTCTTCATGGCCTGTCTCTCGGGGCACGGGGAGGTCTTCGTGGATGGTCGGTGGCGTAAGCTCGCGGCTGGTCAGGCCTGTCTCCTGCCTTCGGGCATTCAGAACTCTTTTCGCATCGGCCGCAGTAAGCGCTGGGCGTTCTGCTGGGTTCGTTTCGGCAGCGGGGTGAAGTCCCGCACAATCTTCCGCGCCAGCTCACCGGTGCAAGCGGCCTTTGACGGTGCGCCCTTGCACGCGGCTATCCTCGGCCTGCGGGCGGAATTGCAAGGGGAAGGGCTGTCGCGACGCAATTACCAGTGGATTGAACTCATCTACGATTACGTCAAAGCCTTCGCCGGCAGCTTCCGTGGCGACGAACGCGTCCAGCGTCTCTGGGAACTCGTGAACCAGCGCCTCGACTATGCGTGGGATGCCAAGGCCTTGGTGCGTGAGTCGCACTTGAGTTTCGAGCACCTGCGTCGGCTGTGTCTCCGTGAGATTGGTCGGACCCCGATGAGCCACCTGACGCACCTGCGCATCCAGCAAGCGGTCCGGTTAATCTCGGAGACCGATGAAAAATTGACCGAGGTCGCCCGTCAGGTCGGGTTCGCGAACGGCAACAGCTTTGCGGCGGCTTTCAAGAAATGCACCGGCCACCCCCCGTCTCAATTCCGCTTAGGGGCGGGTCCGGCTCGTTCGAAGTAATATTTGCCCTTAAATGTGGATTTAGGGGTGGTCCGGTTGCACCCGGAAAGGAAGCAAAGGGTTGAAGGCTGGAAAGCAGGGGCCTACTTTGAGCCATCCCCGTCCATCCCCATGTTCCGCTTCTTACTCCTGTTTACGGCTGCCTTCGTTTCGGCCGCCCCGCTCCGTGTCCTCGTCGTCAGCGATAATGACCAAGCGACCCGCGGTACCGTCGCCTACCTGACCAAGGGTGGGGCGCAAGTCGCCCAGGCGTCCGTCGCTTCGGCGGATGCCCTGGCCAAGGCCGACGTCGTCGTGCTTTATCAATCTAAGTTCATCGCTTATTCCGCGGACGCCCAGCAGGCCCTCGGTGCCTTCGCTAAGCGCGGCGGCGGCGTCGTCGCCGTGCACGGCGCAGTGGCCGCGGGCAATGCCGAGTTCGGCAAGTCGGTCTTCGGCGGCGCTTGGACGGGCGAGAGCCAGAAGTTTGCGAACAACATGCTTCTGTGCCTTCGCACGGACGCGCACCCGTTGACCATCTCTGCCTCCACCTTTGATATCCAGGACGACACCGTCTACGACCTCGCCTTGCACGAGAACATCTTCGTGCTTGGTTCCGCCTTTACGCCGAAGGTCACCAACGATCGCCGTAAGTCCACAGAGGCAAAGGACCGTGCCTCGGTCTACGACATCCAGCCCCAGCTTTGGGTCTACGAAGCCACCGACCACCGTGCGGCCGTCTTCTTGGCCGGGGCCAACGCTGGCACCTTGGACCACGTCAGCTTCCGTACCTTTATTGCCCGCGCGGCAGCTTGGACGGCGAAGCGTCCGTTGACTGATGAGCTCTGCACGAAGGCCGACCTCGAAGACGTGCGCTACCCGACGGGCGGCCCCCGCCGCGGTGCCGATGCCGTGGCCCAGTTTAAGATGCAGCCTGGCTTCAAGGTCAGCGTCCTCGCGACCGAGCCCCTCATCAATAAGCCCATCGCCATGCAGTGGGACGAACGTGGTCGCCTCTGGGTGGCTGAAACCCCGGAGTACCCGAACGGTCGCCGTCCGTTGAACGCCGATGCTTGGAAGGAAGGCGGCGTGCTGGCCCCTGGTAATTACGACCGCCCAGCCACCGATAAGATCAGCGTCTTAGTTTCCTCGAAGAAAGACGGTGTCTTCGACCAGAAGGTCATCTTCCACGAAGGCCTCGAACTGATCACCGGTTTCTGTATCTATAAAGACGGCGTGATTGTCGTCGCCCAGAAGAACATCGTCTGGCTGCGCGATACGAATGGTGACGGCAAGGCCGACAAGGAAGAGATCCTCTTCGGCGGTTTCACCCCCGGAGACACCCACTTCGTCGCCAACCACTTCATCGTTGCCCCCGACGGTTGGATCTACGCCTCCAATGGCGGTGGTGGTGTCGCCACGCATGCTCAGACGGGTGCGGCGATGGCGCGCCTTTCCCCGGGCACGTTCCGCTTTAAGGCCGACGGTTCCGCGATTGAGCAGATCGCCTCGGCGGGCGGTAATAGTTTCGGTAACGAAGTCACCAGTGACATGGAGCTCCTCCATGGCAAGGCGACGACCGGTAATCCGATTCAGCACGTCGTGCTGCCTGAGACCATTCTCGCGAAGGTTCCTGGCACGCCCGCCAAGGCCTTCACTTCGGTGAATCCCGGTCGTCCAGTTGCCCGTAAGGACCTCCCTGACCGCGCCCCGTTGCTGCAGATCGACCAAGTCGGTCGCTACACCGCCGCCTGTGCAACGCCGGTCTATGAGGACGGTGCCTGGCCCAAGGAATACAATGGCACGGTCTTCGTCAGCGAACCGATTCTCGACGTCATCCACCACGAGAAGCTCGTCCTCGATGGCCCCGCCTTCAAGGGTGAGTTGCTTCTGCCGGACTCCGAATGGCTTCGATCTACCGATCATTGGTTCTGTCCGATTGACATCTCCTTCGGTCCTGATGGCGCCATGTACATCGTCGACTTCTATACTCCCGTCGTAGCCCACAATGACACCCGTGGCCCGCAGCACTCCAAGTCTGGCGCCTCGGTCCGTCCTGACCGCGAGCACTACTTCGGTCGCATCTACCGTATTCAGCACGACAGCGCCCCCACCTTCGGTCACCCCGACCTTACGCAGGCCGACGCCGCTGGCCTCGTCGCAGCCTTCAGCCATCCGAGCAAGGTCGTCCGCTTCAATGCCCTCCGCGTCCTCATGGATCGCGCTCCTGCCGTCCAGAACGCTGCTGTGCCGCTCATGACGGAGTTGGCCTTCAGCAAGGGTAAGCCGGAAGCCCGCATCCTCGCGCTCTGGGGTCTGCAGCGTCTCGGTAAGCTCTCCAGCGAACAGCTTGCGAACGCCGCGACGACCGACAACGCCGCCGTCCGTAAGAACGCCTTCCTCGTTTCCGAGGCTGGCCAGATTTCACTTCCGACCGCCGCCTATCGTGCTGCCTTTGATGATGCCGACGCCCGTGTGCGCTTGGCTTCACTGCGTTCCCTGGGTTCCGCGGCGATGTCCGCCGAGCTCGGCGTACTCCTGAGCGCTTCGCAGGCGAAGTTCACGGACAACTGGACCAAGGCTGCCTCCTCGGCTGCCACCGCTGCAAATCCGGCGACCTTCCTGGAATCGCAGATGGCCTCGACCGAAGCCACGGACGTCGAGTTCGCTCGTTCGTTGGCGACCAGCATGGCCGCTTCGAACGATGGCATTGCCCGTCTCCGCGTGCTGCAGGCCGCCGCCACCGCCCGTAATGTGGCCGTCGCCCGTGCCGCCTTACAAGTCTTCGCCGCCCGTAATGCCGCCGCTCCCGCCGATCAGGCCGCCACGGTGGCCGCGCTGAAGAAGGCCATCGCTCACAGCGACGCCGAACTCAGCCTCGCCGCGGTTACGCTCGCGGCCGCTTGGTCTAAGGGTGACGAACTCAAGGCCGAGTTTGCCGCGGCTGCCCAGAAGTTACTGCCGCTCGTCGCTGATGAAAAGGCTGCCCCAGAAGCCCGCGCCTCCGCGGCCCGTACGCTCGTCGCCATCCGCCGCGCCGATGCCGCCATTTTGCCTGCCATCATCCAGCTCCTCCAGAAGGGTACCCCTGACCTCGTCGCGTTCGCCGCGGTCGAAGCCTTGGCTACCGCCGGTGACGCTGCGGCGGGCAAGGCCCTGCTCAGTGCCTTCCTCAAGGCCGAACCTACGGTTCGTAAGTCGGCCTACGCTGCGCTGATGACCCGTCCGGAATGGGCGGGCCTCGTGCTCGATGCCCTCGAAGCCAAGTCGCTCTCGCCGATGCAGCTCGGTACGTTGCAGTCCTCCCAGCTCACCCGGCACCCGGATGAAGCGATCGCCAAGCGCGCCACCGCGATTTTCGTGAAGCTCAATGCTGGTACCAATAGCTCCAAGGATGAAATCATCTCCAA
>CAITUF010000135.1 GCA_903895475.1 uncultured Opitutia bacterium
CAGGATTGGAACGACGTCATCGCCACCAATCTTTCCTCGGCTTTCTATTGGACCAAGGGGCTCGTCCGCCCGATGACCAAGAAACGTTGGGGTCGGATTATCAGCATCTCGTCCGTCACGGGCGTTCAGGGTAATGCCGGCCAGGCTAACTACGCCGCCGCCAAGGCTGGCCTCCATGGCCTCACGATGACCCTCGCTCGCGAACTCGCTGGCCGTAGCATCACCGCCAATGCCGTCGCGCCTGGTTTTATTACCACCGACATGACGGGGGAACTTTCCGAAGAGATTAAGCAAAAGATTCTCGGGGTCATCCCGCTGGGCCGGTTCGGTTCAGTCACCGATATCGCCGCCATGGTCGATTTCCTCGCCTCGGAAGAGGGTGGGTACATCACCGGCCAGGTGTTTTCGGTGGACGGTGGGATGGCTATCTAAGCCCTCGGCCTGAAGGGTCGGGTTAGCTTTAGGGGCTGCCATTCGAATACGGACCATCATTTTTATCGATGCACGCGTATGGGAAATTTCTGCTATCCTAGCGCCCCGTCACTATCCTGTCTTATTACGAGCCTTCTGGGTTCCCAACCGGCTCTTTGGGGTGCCGTATTTACGACTTTTCTAAACTTGACCACGCCCCGCCTATCTGACACCCAGATAACAACTTAAACACCCTTTATTATGCCTGAAAATATCGAACAACGCGTCAGCGACATCATCGTCAAGCAGCTCAGCGTGAACCCTGAACAGGTCACCTCCGCCGCTGGTTTCCAGACCGACCTCAAGGCCGACTCCCTCGACCTCGTCGAGATCATCATGGCTTTCGAAGACGAGTTTGGGATCGCTTCAATCCCCGAAGATAAGGCCGCCTCCATGAAGACCGTGGGCGACGCCATCGAGTTCATTAAGGCCAACGCCACCAAGTAATTTCCGCGGGTTATCATAGCCCGTAACTGTGAGCACCGCTAGCCAGTCCCGCAGAGTCGTCGTCACCGGCATCGGTTGCCTGTCGGCCCTCGGTCCGGATACGGCCAGTTTCTGGGACGGCCTGATTAAGGGGCGTTCTGGAATCTCACGTCTTACCCGTTTTGACCCCACGGACTTCCCCTCCAAGATCGGCGGTGAAATCCGTGATTTCGATCCGGGTAAGTTCATGGACCCGAAGGAGGCCAAGCGGAATGACCGCTACACGCAGTATGCTGTCGCCGCTTCCCGGATGGCCATCGAAGACGCCCAGGTCGATACGACTAAACTAAATTCCGAGCGCTTCGGAGTGATCATCGGTTCGGGCATCGGCGGGATGGAGACCATCGAGAACCAAGCCCGCGTGCTCATCGAGCGCGGACCCAGCCGGGTTTCCCCTTTTACGATCCCTTCCTTGATTGCCAACATCGCCTCCGGCGTAGTGGCCATTGAGTTTCAGGCTAAGTCCGTCAATTTCGGCGTGGTCTCTGCTTGTGCCTCGGGTTCGCACGCCCTCGGTGAAGCGATGCGCCATATCCGCGACGGCCACGCCGACATCATGCTGTCCGGTGGTTCGGAGGCTTGCATCACTCGCCTGAGTTACGCTGGTTTCTGTAACATGAAGGCCATGTCGTCCGATTTCAACGATACGCCCGAAAAGGCATCTCGCCCCTTTGACAAGCTCCGCGATGGTTTCGTTATGGGTGAAGGCGCTGGCGTGCTCGTGATCGAGTCCCTCGAGCATGCCCAAGCCCGCGGTGCCCGCATCTATTGCGAACTCGCAGGTTACGGTGCCACCTGCGACGCCTACCACATCACCGGCCAAGATCAGGAAGGGAAGGGACTCGCGCTCTGCCTGAACCGTGCCTTGTCCGAGGCTGGTGTCGATAAGTCCGAAGTGAGCTACATCAACGCCCACGGCACCTCGACCCCGATTAACGACCGTTGCGAGACCCTTGCTATCAAGCGCGTCTTTGGCGAACAGGCCCCCAAGATTGCCATTTCCTCGACCAAGTCCATGACGGGGCACCTGCTGGGCGCCGCTGGTGGCGTCGAAGCCGCCGTCTGTGCCCTTGCTATCCGTCATGGCATCGTGCCTCCGACGTTGAACCTCGAGAATCCGGACCCGGATTGTGACCTCGACTACGTGCCTAACCAGGCCCGCAAGATGACGGTCAATGTGGCTATCTCGAATAACCTCGGATTCGGCGGACATAACGCCTCCTTGGTCTTTAAGGCGCTTAAATAAGGCCCACGGGTGGAACTTTTGGGCTTTTGGGGGTTATACTTGTAACCCACTCTATCCCCATGCGCTTCCCTTGCCTCGCTTCCCTTGCTGTGCTGGCTTGTCTGCCTCCGTCTGCTTGGGGGCAAGAAGTCGCCGCCCCCACGCACATCCAAGTAACCACGACGTTCACCCGAAAGGACGCCAGCGGCAAGGTCGACACCATCACTTCTCCTACGGTTGTAGCGATCTCGGGCAAGCAAGCGACGATTGGCGTGGGCGGTCCTGATGGCGGGATTAATTTCAGCGTCACTCCGACGGTAGGTGCCGATGGGTCGATTGCCTTGAAGATGGATACGCAGGTCAAGACTAAGGCTGATCCGGCGACCCAAAATCCCGACGAGGTGCGTCGTAAGCAGAAGGAAGCTGCCCGCCAGAAGTCTACCATGCCCATCTTCCATTCGGCGATCCCGACCGAAGGGCTCTATTCCATTGAAGATATCGCCGGTGCCCGCCGCTGGCTAAAGGTCGGCCGCGTGATCGATGGCTGGACCATCAAGGCCTATGACGAGAAACGCGAAGTGCTTACGATTTCCCAGCTCGGTAAGGTCCAGGAGCTGTCGCTGCATAAGGCCATTGTCGATGGTCTGGCGGTGACCCATGGAAACAGTAACACTGCTTCGGTGAAGTCGGGTGAGTCGACCAAGTTCACCACCCCCGAAGGCGTCGAGGTCGAGGTGAAGGCGGAAGTGATTCAGATGACCAAGTAAGCAGCGTTAGACGCCAACCGCGGCTTTCCACGTCGCAGTTTCTCCTGCTACGCCGTAGTGGGTGAGGCCATTCGCGATTTCCGCGTATGATGGTTCCAGTACGATATGCTTGGGGTCGCTGGGTAGTTCTGGGCAGGCCTGACGGACCAAGGCCCATGCCGCCCAGGCCCGCCATTTCTTAATGTCGGCACGTTCCCCGCGCACGCGGTCGGCGAGGTGTTGGTAATGCA
>CAITUF010000136.1 GCA_903895475.1 uncultured Opitutia bacterium
CTTCCCTGCCATCGTCACGCGCGATCCGAGCTGAGGGCACAGGTCGAGCTCCTCGCGGCGGATGCGCAGCTGGCGCATCAACTTGACCAAGGGCGCCCCTTTGACGCCTTCCGGCACCCAATTGGTTAGGGCGTGCAGGCCGACGTCATACTTGCGCTGTCCCCGGGCGTAGAAAGAATTAAGCCCCCCGGCGGAATTATGCCGCTCCAGGACCAGCACCTTCTGGCCGAACATCCCGAGACGCACCGCCGCCGCGAGGCCGGACATGCCGGCGCCGATAATGACCGCATCGTAATGGGTGCTCGCGACGCTCACGGTCTTACAGTCCAAGTCCGCGGATAAGGGTCAAGCGAACGCATCACGGATTACTCAACTGCAGGACCTCTTCGGCCGCGCGAATGACTTGGTCGGGAGTGATCCGAGCCAAAGCGCGATCCATACGCTGCCGATAATCCTGCGACCCTTCACCCTCGAAGGGCGTGGTATCCACCCGCACAATGCGGTGAAGCACGCCCCACGGGCGGGACCGAATGTAGTCCGAGGGACCAAAGACGCCGACCACAGGCGTGTTCACCGCAGCCGCCAATTGCAGGATGGGCGAGTCAGCCCCCATGAAAAGCCGGGCTTCACTGATCAGCTTGGCTAAATGGGGTACGCCCAACCCGCCGCGAGTAGCCTGGGCGGCGGGACCAATCAGCCCGCATAAGGCCTCCGCCATGATTCGTTCGGAAGAAGATGTGCCGGCCGAGACAATGATGCGATCGACCCGGCGACTAGCGACGAGTTCGCGGCCGACCTTAGCCCACTTATCCACCTCAAAGACTTGTTCGACGCGCGAAGCGCCCGGGTGAATGACCGCATAACGGCGCGGCTCCACCAAGAGTCCGTGTTCCTCCATGCGCGAAGCTGCAAACCAAAGCCCAGGCACTTCCTGGGCCAAACCAAAGACTGCCGCCAGCACCGCATGGTCGCGCGAAGCCTCGTGTGGATCGGCCACGGAGCCAGTCACCACTTGATGAAACCAAGGGTAGAGGGCCCAAGAGGGTTGACCCGCGCTGGCGCGCTTAGCGGCCCCGCTCCAGGCCACTAGGCGGCGGGATAATGTATCCACCCCCAAGGCGACCGCCGCATCAAAACGCTGCCGACGCAGGTGATTGAGTAAGGCCCAAGCCTCCCAAGCACTGGCCTGCGGGTCAAAGGCCACAATTTCGCTGACGACTGGACAGCCCTCGAGGCCGGGCTCGCTACCGGGAGCCGTGACGAAGGTGACCGCCGCGCCCGGATGCCGCTCCTTGAGCGAGCGAAAGGCGGCCGTGGTGGCGAGGGCTCCGCGCAGGCCGGAGAACTTGACCACCAAGATACGCATTACGAAATGCCTTGGGCTTGGTTATCCCACAGACGTCGAAAGAGTTCGTTCGAACGGTAGACCTCTTCGCGGGGGCCATCCGCGACGATGCGGCCGCCATCGAAGACGAGTACGCGATCGACATCACGGATGGTCGAGAAGCGGTGCGCCACAATCAACGTCGTACGCCCCTTCATCAGCCGGGCGAGCGAGTGCTGAATGCTCCGTTCCGTATCGGTATCCAGCGCCGAAGTGGCTTCATCGAGAATCAGGATGGGGGCATCCTTCAAAAAAGCGCGGGCGATGGAGACGCGCTGCCGTTGCCCACCCGAAAGGCGCGAACCGCGCTCACCCACGAGCGTCGCAAACCCCTGCGGCTGGGCCTCGATAAACTCTAAGGCGCCCGCCAACTGGGCGGCCGCACGGACCTCCGCATCGCTGGCGGCCGGGCGACCGAGGCGGATATTCTCGGCGATAGTCTCATTAAAGAGTACCGGCTCCTGCGAGACCAAGGCGATGTTGGCTCGCAAATCGGCCTGCTTCACCGTCCGCAAGTCGTGTCCGTCTACTTGAATCGACCCAGATTGGGGGTCAAAGAAACGTGGCACCAGATTGACGAACGTGCTCTTGCCGGCCCCACTTGGACCGACCAAGGCCACCGACTGCCCGGCCGGAATGCGCAGCGTGACGTCGCTCAGGATGGGCTCAGTGCCGTAGGCAAAAGTCAGTTGATTTAAGCTGAGCTCACCCCGCACGCGCCCCAAGGCCCGGGCGTCTGGTGTATCATCCACCTCAATCGGGGCCTCCAGAATTTCCGTCAAGCGCTCCAAGCCGGGCTCAGCCATACTCAAGCGGCTATTCACGTAACCAAGGCGCTTTAATGGACCGTAGGCCAAATAGAACGCGGCAATCAGTGCTAGGAGTTCTTCGAAGCGGAAGCCAATCCCAGCGCCGACGCCAATGGCCAAAGCGATGCCAGCGGCCGCCGAAATTTCTAACAGCGGCGACAAAGCCTTTTCGTAACGGACCAGCTTGGCTTGAATCCGCAAGCCCTCACGACTGGCGGCATCGAACCGGGCACACTCGCGATCCTGCAAGCCATAGGCGCGGACCTCGCGGGCCGACTGTAAGTTCTCCACGGCGATACCGTTCAAATCCGAGGCTGAAGTGAGGCCCGCGCGAGCTCGGCGCTGGATGGCGGCACCGATAGACCGCACCAGAAAAACGGCGACGGGCACGACCAGGAGGCAACCCAAGAACCAGTAGCCGTCGGGCTTGGCCAAACAAATCCAGGTCACGTAGCCGAGGGCGAAGAGCAACGTCAGCGGCTGAATCAAAATGTCATTCGAAACGTCTACGAGGACGGTGCGGACCGAGTTAGCATCGTTGATCACTCGCTGTAAGAGATCGCCCGTCGGTAACTTAGCAAAGAAACCGAGGTGCAGCCGCTGCAATCGGGCAAAGACCGCCCGCCGGACGGATTCGACCACACGCAGGCCGGCGAGATTTAGGAGAAAGTTGGCAGAGAATTCCGAGAGGCCACGGACGCAGAAAACGGCCGGCAGAAAAGCCACAGCGAAAGTAACCTCATGCCCCTTGGGCAAATACAGGGGGCTCCAACCCAGCCAAGCGGGGAAGGCAATGAGCGGCGCCGCCCGCTGGGCCTCCGAACCAAAGACCGCGGGTAAGACCTTCCCGATTAGGAAAGGGATACCTAACGCACTGCTGGCCGCGAAACAGACGCCCGCGAACAGCGCCAACACCAAAAGCCGCCGGCTCCCCTTAAGGTGGACCAAGTAGGGACGATAGCGGCGGTTGAACACAACCCCAGCGTGGCGAGAACCCCAGACCGTGGAAATACCAAATCTTTCCTATTTCTTCTTCGGGAAGGCCACCGATAGGGCGATGGCGATGGCCAGGACGAAGCCGATGATTGAGAGGGAGACCGAAGTCGGGACATGCAAGCGGCCTTCGTGGACGAGGGCCTGCGCCCAGCCGGCGAACTGTCCCTCGGGCTGACCCAGACCGGCAGCCCACGGCAGGATCATCTTAACGCCAATGAAGACCAGAATGAAGGACAAGGCCGGCTTGAGGAAACGGAATAAGTGCATGAAGCCCGCCAAGGCGAAATACATCGAGCGCAGTCCCATGATCGCGAAGATATTGGAGGTGAAAGCGATGAAGCGCTTATTCTCGATGGACATCTCGGGAGGCAGGATACCCAGCACGGCGGGGATGGAATCAATCGCGAAGATCAGGTCGGTGCCCTCGACAACGAGCAGCACGAGGAAGAGCGGAGTGAACCGGCGGACGCCCTCTTCGATGACCCAGAACTTGTTGCCATGTAAACGGGGCGTGAGCGGGAAGAACTTCCGGGCCAGCCGCACGAAAAGGTTCTCATCCATGCCTTTCCCTTCATGCTCGTCCCGCGACAGGGCAAGCTTGACCCCGGTGAAGACAAGGAAAGCCCCAAAGACCGGGAGTAGCCAAGTGAAGCTCTCGACGGCCGCGACGCCCACGACGATAAAGGCCGCCCGCATGGCGACAGCCCCGATGATGCCCCAGAAGAGGACGCGGTGCTGCAAGTGATCCGGAATCTTGAAGTGGGCGAAGACCAGGATGAAAATGAAGAGGTTATCGACCGAGAGGGCGAGTTCGAGGACATAGCCGGCGGCGAACAACTGGGCGTCCTCCGGTCCCCGCCAAGCAGAAAGCAGGAAACCGAAGCCGACCGCCAGTGAGATCCAGACGACACACCAGGCCACCGCTTCCTTGAAGGAGGGCATGTGGTCCGTCTTGTTGAAAACGCCCAGATCAAGGGCCAACATAAAGACGACGAAGCCCAGGAAGGCGACCCAGGCCCAGCCGGGGATTACCAAGGCGGCATCAGCGAGGACAGGTAGGAAAACGGACATAGGAGAGAAATTGGTTCAAACCCGCCGGAGTCAAGCCCCCGCCGCCGTTGCAGGCTTGCCCGACCACCCCCCGCCAGGCTAACTTACTCGTGCGTTCCCGTAGTTCAACGGATAGAACATTGGTTTCCTAAACCGAGGATGTGGGTTCGATTCCCGCCGGGGACAGCAGGGGCTTCAGCGCTTGAGGCGGAAGCCCTGGATGCGGGTGTCCGCTGAACGCCGATAGATTGCCTCCACGTCCTTGATCTGCATCAGGACCCACGGGGCCAAGACACTGTCGCCGTTCTTCGTCAGGACAATGTCATCCGCGATGTACACGCAGGTGTGGAGCCCTTCACCGCCGTCCAGGAAGCAGAGGATGTCGCCATACTTATAGGGTGCTTCGACCGTGGCGTAAGCCTGCACCAGGCGGGTGGCCGCTAGGCGCATGTCGAGGTACTCGTCCTTCGGAGTCGAATTAAAGAAGTTTAAAGAAGTCCAATGGCAATCCGGCAGACGCCCTTTGACCCCTTGGTCTAATTCAGGAAAAGTATAGGCCCGTTGACGGATGACCGTCGGGAAAAAGTGTGTGATATCTATGGTCTGGCTCGCTTGGCGCTGGGTGACGGCCCGCAGGAAGCTCAGCTGCGGAGCGTCCCCCTGCCCGGCGGTCCAGTAATCCAAGAAAGCCGGGCGGTCACCCTGCAGCGGGAGTTTCAACTCCACGAGTAAACTCCGTACGCGGGTCAAGGCTCGGAAGGTATTACGGACCTCCGCATCATCTTTCGCCACGGTCAGCAAGGCCTGGATATCACTAAAAGCGAGGACATCGCCACGCTTCCAGACCAGCCGCCGGAAGAGCTTCACCTGGGCTTCGTTCAGCCCGGAGGTCTCTAACCAGTCCTCCAGATCGCCACCCAGGACGTAGACGGGGTCACGCTGATATTCATTGGCCGAGGACTTGGCCAACTCGCGGTATAAACCTGATCGAGCCGTGACGCTGAGGGAGCTGATTTCAGCGACGCTCGGGTAAAGGCTGACAATATTATCCTGGAGGGTCCGGCTGGCTGGATCTAGGAGCCGATCGGCCATCGTCACGGAGACCCCCTGGCGGACCAATAACTCGCGGACCGCCGACTCGGTCGTCTGCTCAAAGACCCAACGCGTGACGGCATTAGGCTTAGACACGGCCGCCAATAGCGTATCTGGCACTTCCAAATAAACCGTGCGCACCTCCAAGTCGCCCCACGGACCAGGCTGAGCCTTCCAAACTGGCTCGGTGCGCGAAGCGCAAAGGCTGAGCGTCATGACCAAGAGGGCGGAAAAAGTGGAAACTACTTTCACTTCTTCATAACACTCCATTGGAGGCAAAGTTCCGATAAGAATATTTCAGATACCATTCGGCTCGCGCACGGCGGAAAACTCCCAGCGTAACTTTGCCCCTAACACGGTTATCTGCCCCTATCACCCTGCGTAACCAACTTGTGACGAAAAATACCCCAATGACGAGCCCTTGACGCCGGCACGCGCCATCCTCTCGGAGCGGTATCCGGCTGAACCTTGGCCGCTGAGCGGAGGGCCCAAGTCTTACGGGAAGCTCGCATAACCCCCAGAAGCGGTAAGAAAAGACCCGCCCGCCCGGTCAGCAACCGCCCCGAGGGTCGTTTCGCATTGTAGTAGGGAAGGCTTCCCGACAGGGATAGGAGAACCTTTTCCTCCTTCCCGTGGCCCGTCCTCCGTCCAAAAAAGCCCCCGCCCCCCGCGGTCGCACCGCCAAACCCTCCAAGCGCCCGGCCAAGGGCCGTACCCCCCGCCGCCAAGCCGACGCTGCCTCGACCTCGACCCCCGAAGCCGCCAAGGGCCAACAGGGTCAGCGTATCGGCGTCTTAATCGACGCCGACAACGTCTCACACCAACACCTTCCTACCCTGCGCCGCTTCATCGGTGAAACGCCCATTGCGGCCGCCCGGGCTTATGGCGACTTCCAAGGCCGCCTCAGCGGCTGGCGCGCCTTCGCCCAAGACTGGCCAGAACTCGAACTCGTCGACCAGCGTAGCTACACGCCGGGCAAGAACGCCGCCGACATGCGCCTGACGATCGACGCCGTCAAACTGATGGCGGGAGCCAACCCACCCACGACGCTCATCTTCGTGACGAACGACAGTGATTTCACGCCGGTGGTCGAAGACGCCAAGCGCCTCGGCGTCCGCATCGTGGTCATGGGCGAACGCACGCACAAGGCACTCCGCTCGACGGCCCACCACTACCTCAACCTGACGGAACTCCGCGAACGCATGGACTCCGAAGAACAAGCGAAGTCCGACCCGCGCGCCGCCCTCGCCGTGCTGGCCCAAGCGATTCGCGAGCTAACGCCGAAGACCAAGACTAAGGCTTTGGAGTTACTCGGGCAATTTGAGAAGATGTTGCCCGACCTCCGTTTCGGCGACCTTCGTCCGACCCGCGCCGCGGCCCCCGCGCGCGAACCGCGCCCAGCTCGCGAACCCCGCCCCGCCCGGGAACCGCGCGGCCAACGTCAGCCGCGCGCCCCGCGCCAGGAAAACTATCCCGGCAATGATCAAGATTACCGCGATACCCCGAACCTTTCCGCGGCGCAACAAGCTCAGGGTAAAGCCGAGGCCGACCAGCGCCGCCAACAACTGCTGGTTCGGAAGGATATTATTGAAGCACTCATCGACGTGGCCACCGGCCTCGCCCCCGAAGGCGAATGGATCAAGGTCGAGGTAATTAAGAAATTCCTGATTCAGGAATACCCAGGACTGGAACGCGATGCCCCGCGCTACGCCAAGTTCTACCGGATGCTCGAGGATACGGGATGCTTCGAAGTCCAGCTACAGGGCTCGACAGTGATGGCGAAGCTTAAGCCCCAGCTGGGCGACGAGGCGCGCGGCGCCTAATCACTTCCCGATTGTCCGGATAAGAAAGGCAAGGGTCGGCTCCGCGAGGTCGGCTCCAGTGCTCTTCGTCTCGTTGCGCATCTCATTACCGTTCGCCGGCCAACGCAAAGCCGTACGCGTCCAACCCGAGCCCTTCGGATGCAGGTCAAAGGTGTGCGGCGCGCCCGCGACGATGATCAGCTCATGGTCGACCTTGGCCTTGGCGAGGGCCGTAGCCATGTCCTTCGACTGCTGGATATCCACCGTCGTGTCGGCGGTGCCGTGCAAAATAAGCACGGGCGGATCGAGGGGGTCACACTGGTTTTCAGGAAGGTAGGCCACCTGCTCAGCGGCGGATGCGCCCGGGACTTCGCCTTTACCGTGCTTGGAGAAATTCACTACGCCGTACATATCAATGACCGCAGAAACCTTGGCCGAAACCGTTGCCTTCGGGTCGCCCCCCGGGCCAGTCTTGTCGTCGGAGAGGCCGACCATGAGCGCAAGGTAGCCGCCAGCCGAACCACCCGCGACGGC
>CAITUF010000137.1 GCA_903895475.1 uncultured Opitutia bacterium
GTCGCGTCCGTTCGCCGTGCTGCGTAGATGGTCGGTGTGTCCGGCCATGCTCGTCACGGCGTAGTGCCTGCATCATTCCAGCCGCTAACCGCCAACCCCCGGCCACTAGCCGCTATCTACAGTGGGTTTTTACTCGGAACCCTCCGGCCTCCGGGTTGTCTGGAAGGTATGCCCCGTCTTACCCCCCTCCTGTTGTTGGTTTCCGCGCTGGTCCAGGCCGGCGACTTAAAGCTCTCCTCCATCTTCTCGGACCACGCCGTCCTGCAGGCGGGTGAGGCTAACGTCTACGGTAAGGCGCAGCCTGGTTCGACGGTCGAAGTACTCTATGGCGATGTAAAAGCCACCGCTACCGCGGGTGCCAATGGAATCTTCAAGACGACCCTCACGGGTCTGAAGCCTACCGAAGCTGGCAAGGACCTCGTGATCAAGTCCGGTGCAGAGTCCCATATCGCCAAAGACGTCATCGTCGGCGAAGTCTGGGTCGGCTCTGGTCAGTCTAACATGGACTGGACTGTCGGTGCCTCCTTTACCGCGAAAGAATCCGTCGCCAAGCCGCGCGATAACGGCATCCGCGTCTTCTTTGTCCAGCGCATCCCCGCCGCTGCTCCGGTCGAAGACGTTAAGGGCTCCTGGAAGATTGCTGCCCCTGACACCGTGGCGGGATTCTCCGCCGCCGCTTATTACTTCGCCTCTACCGTCCGTGCTGAGCTCAAGCAGCCCGTCGGCATGATTGTCGCGTCTATCGGTGGTACCCGCGCGGAAGCCTGGGGCCCCCGTGGTATGTATGACGCCCAGCCGGATGCCAAGGGTTGGCAGGAGAAGGAAGATGCCGCCGTGGCTGCACGTGCTGCCAAGGCCAAGGCTGACCCGAAGGCTCAGACGGCCTGGTCCAACGGCCCGCACATGAATTGGAACGGGATGGTGCATCCCCTCATTGGCTACAGCTTTAAGGGTGCTATCTGGTACCAAGGCGAGTCCAACGCCGGTCAGGCTGCGGCCTACAAGTGGATCCTCGGCGACATGATTAAGTCCTGGCACAAGGCCTGGGGCCGCGAATTCCCTTTCATCATCGTCCAACTTCCGCGCTTCATGGCCAAGAAGCCTGTCGCCGTGGAAGATGGTGGCTGGCCGGTCATCCGCGAATCCATGGAGTGGATCGCGGACAACGTCCCTGGCGCCATGGTGTCGGTCAATATCGACCTCGGCGACGAGAAGGATATTCACCCGAAGGATAAGTTCCAGATCGGCGATCGTCTCGCGGCGGTGGCCCTCCAACGCGTCTATAAGAGCCGCCCCGACGGTGAAGCCCCGCGCGTGGTGAAATCCGCGCTCCAAGGCGATGCCTGGGTGCTCACCTACGACCGGGCCGTCGTTCTCAAGGGCGAAGGTAAGGGTTATGCGGTGCAAGGCGCCGACGGTAAGTGGGCGTATGCCACAGCGAAGGCCGATGGTACCAAGGTCACGGTCTCGGCCGCCGAGGTGAAAGCCCCGAAGGCCGCCCGCTATGCTTGGGCTAATTTCCCAGAAGTCTCTGTTTACTCCGCTGGTGCCGATGCGCTACCTGCCGGTCCTTGGCGCAGTGATAAGTGAGGGAGAGTCGAGGAAGAGTAGGAGAAGAGGACAGATTACAGAGTACGGATTAAACCATTCTCTGTAATCAGTACTCTGTACTCGGTACTCGATTTAGTCCTACCCAACCTTTTCCACGCCGGCACAGTGCATTGGCTGGCCAGTGGTGGTTTCAAAGGCGTGCGCGGCTTCGGCGGTGGAGAGGCGGGTGCGCAGGGTATCGGCCCAAGGGTTTACTTCACTGGAACGGTCTCCCGCGGTGTTGGAAAGCTCGCTCAGCGTTAGCAGGTAAGCGGCCTCGGTGCAGTTTTCCGTCCAGGTTGTGAGGTCGAAGCACACGTCCCAGAGCCAAAAGCCGTTCGCATCCTGGAGTTGGCCGACCTTGAGCAGGTCGCTCGGTGAGGGTAGGCGCTTGAGGGTAGGGGTGTCGGTGCGGAACGAAACCTTCAGCTGAGTGCGCTGGCCCGTCAGCGAGGAGACTTCTTGTAGTCGTAAGGCCAGGAGGTCCGGATGCTTTTCAGGATCGAGGCGGTCGATTTGCTCGGGTGAAGCCGCATCCGTAAAAAGCTGGATGAGGTCAGGGAGCAGCTGTGGGTCATGCTCCGTCGGAGTTTCGCCGGTGACCATGAGGTCGTAGCAAATCTCATGCTTCGCGGATCCCGCAAAACGCCGGAGCGGCATCACCCTGGTCACGCGCGGTTCCCGCGGTAGGGACTTCCGAAACCAATGGTCGAACATCCCCGCGAGCCGGTTCAGGCTGACTTCTTCAGCCTGGGCGGTCGGGTGGAAGGCGCAACGCAGGTACGCGGTGAATGGGTACATGCGCGAGGACTAGAGCAAATCATGACCGATGGGAAGGATAGAGGCGTGCCTAGCCGCCTGCGGGCAGGGCGGCTTAGTAGCCGAGCACCTGCATGTCTGCGGGGCGTTCGATGGCGAAGCGGTAAGGGACGTCGAGCTTTTCGCCGGCTTTCACGGCGTGGCGCCATTCCACATACTTCGATTCGTTCATCTTGAAGCTCTCGGAGTCCTTTTCATACTTCGGCTCCTCGAGAACGACCTTGATGTCCTCGTGGTCGCCCATCGGGAGCTGGTCCCAGATGACGAGGTCGATCTCGGTGGCCTTGCCATTCTTTACCTTGAAGACTTGGTCGAAGACGGTGCGCAGCGTCTTCTTCCCGAAGAGCCCAGAGCTCTCTTCGCGGCGGGCGAGTTCCTTGCGCTCCACGCTCACGGATTGGTCGACGCCGAGGAACGTCCAGAACTTCTGGCCGGCGGGCACGAGGTCCATGCTGGAGTTGGCGACAAAGGCGCCATCGAGGAAAATGGAGGTACGGCCTGGCAGCAGGGTGAAGTCGGACTTGTTGGTCGCGTGGGTCTTCAGGTACACGTAGCTCGAGAGCTTGGGTACGCAGCTGTGGCGGTAGGTCGAAGGCAGGAGCAGGCGCGTCACCGTGACCTTGGCCATTTTGTTGTCTGACTTAATATCAGTCGTGCGTTCGATGACGTAAGTCGCGGCCGTTCCGCCGGTGACGACCGAGGCGGTGCTGACGGTGGCGTCGGCTAGTACGGCCGAACCAGCCTTGGTGGAAAATTCATTGAATTGATTTCCGGTGGCGGCCGCGAAGTTCTGCTTTTCGCCGGCTATTCGACCGGTCGCATTGCTACCCCGGCGATTGAGACCATCCGAGTCCTTGCGGAGTTCGTCGAGGGCGATGGCTTCGGCTTTGGCGAGGAACCAGGGCGACATCTCTGGCTCGCGGCCACCGACGCTGGGTTCCGCGGTGGAGAGCTTCAGCGAAACGCCTTGCCAGTCTTCACCAGTCGATTGGCGCAACTCAGCGTGGTAGGTGATTTCGAGGGACTTGGCCTTGGTGTCGGCCCGGAGGTCGTAGACGGGCTTCCAGCTCGGTCCTTGGACCACGTAACTGAGGCGGACGACGGCAGGTCCGGCGGTCTTCACGTCCAAGTTGACGCGGGCGAGGTTGCGGGAGCGGCTCTGGTTTCCGTTGAGGGCTGCAATCTCGCGGTTGTAGGTGTCGACCTGTTGGCGTGATGCCTTAATGCGCTTAGCGAGGTCGGTGGCTTCCTTGTCCAAGGCGACCTGTTGCTCGGCTTGGAAGTCGAGGTAGGCGGCCCACTTGAGCGGGTCCATCTCGGGGTTAGCGGATTCCTTGCCCGCGGAGGTGAGGCGACCGAGGACCTTATCGAGGGCGCTGCGACGGAAGGCCACGCGACCTTCGGCGAGGGAGAGTTCCTTTTGGACGAGCTCCTGGGCTTGGATCTTCGCTTGCAGGGCGCGGATGGCTTCGTTGGCCACTTCCTTGACCTGCACGGTCTCGGGGCGGATGTCGATGAGCGTGAAGGCGCCGGTGCCTTCGACGCGGATGGACGAGAAGTCGACGTTGGCAGGTAGGTTATCGAAGAGCAGGGACTGGTCGCCGGCGGCGAGGTCGCCCTGGAAGATGCGGACCACTTCGGCGCGGTCGGCGTAGACCGTCACCTCGCGCGGCTTGGCATCGGGTGTCGGGACTTCGGCGGCTCCGAGGGTAGCAGCGAAGCAGAGGAGCGAGAGAATTTTCATAGTCTTATAAAGTGGGTTGGGTGTGAGCGGGGTCTTATTGGCCAATCATCGGGAAGCCGTCAGGGCGTTCGATAGCGAAGCGGAACGGAACGTCCTGCTTGGCGCCGGCTTTGAGCTCGAGGTTCCATTCGACGAATTTCGACTGGTCGACCTTAAAGCTGTCGGTGTCCTTCTCGTATTTCGGTTCTTCGTAGACGACCTTGATTTCCTCGTGGTTGGAAGAAGGCACTTGGTCGCGGATGGAGAGTTTGACGTCGGTGGCCTTGCCGTTGGTTACTTTGAAGACCTTGCTCACGACGGTGCGGGCGGTCTTCTTGCCAAAGATGCCTGAGAGCTCTTCCACCTTGCCGAGGTCCTTGAGGTCGACCTTCACCGACTGATCGGCGCCGAGGTAGGTCCAGAATTCTTGACCTGGAGCGACAAGGTCGAGGCTGGCGTTGGCGACAAAGGCACCGTCGAGGAAGACGGCCGTTGGGCCAGCGATGAAGGGGAAGTCCGACTTGTTGATGGCTTTGGTCTTCAGGTAGACGTGGGGTGAGAGTTTGGGCACGCAAGTGTGGCGGAATTCGCTCGGGAAGGATTCGGAAGCGATGGCGACCTTGGCCGGCTTATTATCGGACGGCACATCGTAGGCGCGGGGAATGGCGAACGTTGCCGCCGTGCCGCCCGTGTTCACGCGGGCGTAACTGAAGTCCATCGAGACAGCAGTGAGTGCAGCTGGAGCGCCGATGACCATCCCGCCGTTGGCGGTCTCGCTGGAGAGTTTATCTCTCAAACTTGAGCCACGGTCGGCGCGCTCGAGTTTGGAGGCACCGGCGAGCACAGTGCCCCCGGTGACCACCACCGGTTGAGGTATGAAGCGCTGGATGAACCACGGGGACATCTGCGGTTCGCGCCCGCCGAGATTGGGCTGCGCGGTGGAGAGCTTGAGGGCGACGCCTTTCCAGTCTTCACCAGTCGATTGGCGGACCTCAGCGTGGTAATTGACTTGGACGGTCTTCGCCTTCGTGTCGGCGCGGATGTCGTAGAGCGGGTTCCAGCTGGGGCCGCGGACGACGTAGGCAAGGTCGAGTTCGATGGGGCCGGCCTGCTTGGCTTCAATACGCACGCGGGCGACGTTACGGAACTTAAAGCGCTGCGCGTTCAGCTCATTCAGCTCGCGCTGCACGCGGTCGACATCGAGGGTCAAGCTGTTGCGGCTGACGCCATTCGCGAGAATCTCCTGGTCAAGCTTAGCGAGCGTATCGACGTGGTATTGCAGGTAAGCCGCCCATTTGGACGGGTCCATTTCGGCGTTAGCGGATTCCTTGCCCACGGAAGTGAGGCGGCCAAGGACTTTCTCGAGGGCGGACTTGCGCTGGGTGATGCGGTTGTCGGCGAGGGTCAAGTCGTTGAGTTGGGCACGGAGTGCTTCGAGCTCCTTGGTCAGTTTGAGCACGCGCTCGTCGGCGACTTCCTTCGTCTGGATGCGTTCCCCGCGGATATCGATGAGCGTGAAGGCGCCCTTGCCATCGACGCGGACGGACGAGAGGTCGGTCGCACCAGGGAGGTTCTCAAAGGTCAACGTATGGTCGCCAGCCTCGATGGTGGCGGTGAGGTGGCGGACGACCTCGGCGCGGTCCCCGTAGACCGTGACCGTATGGACCTTGGCGGCGGTGGTGGGGATGTCTGCGGCGGCTGCGCTGAGCGTTAGGGCGGCCAGCAGGAAGCAGGAAGGGTTGAGCATAGGGATGGGTATAGAATGAGCGTCCCTCGAGGTTGGTGCAGTCTAAAAGAATGGGGTGAGGACAGAGTCGGGAGAGAGTCGGGGGAGACTCGAGGAAGAGTCGGGACAGGGTCGAGGAAGAGTCGAGGAAGAGTCGGGGGAGGGTCGGGACAGAGTCGGGGCAGAGTCGGGGCAGGGGCGAGGGGGCGAAAAGCCTGTGGCTATTTGTAATAAGCTTGGGGGGCGTGGGGCTTGCGATGGGGGGAGGGGGTGGCAAAGTTGGGCTGTCCCCATGGTTCAGGTCCATATTGCAAGGTCAGGCGTCCAGCTCGGTAAATACCCCGAGGCGGATCTCCCTGTGCTCATTGGGGCAGGCACGGTGCGACGAACAGATCACTATTGGAAAAAGGGGATGGCCTACTGGCTGGTCCTGGGTCGGACCTATGACCCGCCGACACCTACGCAGCTGCCGCCATTGGCTCCGGTGACGGCGTCGTCCGCTAAACCCGTGCCCAAGCCAATGCGCCCGTTACGCTACGAGTGTCAGCGCTGTGGCCACAAGTCCAACACCGTGCGGGAGGAAAAGCCGGGGAACCTCTTCATGGAAATTTGTACGTGGATTGTGAACCCCTTTGTCGGTGGCCTGTACACGGTTACACGTGAAGCCGGTAAGAAAGCCCTGTGTGTCAACTGCGGCTCCGAGCATATGACGGAAGAGGTGTGGTAGGGGAAGAGTCGAGGACAGAGGACAGATTACAGAGTACAGAGTACGGAGTATTGAGTACGGAGGGCAGAGTCGACAGCCAGGGGTGCTGGCAACATTCTGTAATCCGTACTCAGTACTCCGAACTCTAACCTTAACTTCCTTACGCCTTCGGCTTGGCTTCTTCTTCGACGGTGCGGATACGCAGGTCGCGCAGCTGCTTGGCCGTCACCGGGCTTGGGCAGTCGGCCATCAAGTCGCGGCCGTTCTGGTTCTTCGGGAAAGCAAGGATGTCGCGGATCGAACTACGACCGGCGAGCATGGCGACGACGCGGTCGAAGCCGAGGGCGATGCCGCCGTGGGGCGGGGCGCCGTAAGCGAAGGCCTTCAGCATGTAGCCAAAGCGGCTTTCGACGAGATCCTGCGGGATCTTAAGGATGTCCTCGAAGACGCGCTTCTGCACGGCCGGGTTGTGGATACGGATGGAGCCACCGCCGAGTTCGACGCCGTTGAGCACGATGTCGTAGTGCTGACCGCGGACCTTAGCCGGGTCAGTGGCGAGGAGTGGTTCGTCTTCCTTGACTGGGGCCGTGAAGGGGTGGTGGGCGGAGATGTAGCGCTTCTCTTCTTCGTCCCAGAGCATCAA
>CAITUF010000138.1 GCA_903895475.1 uncultured Opitutia bacterium
CCCCCCCCCTTGTAATATGACTCAGTCAGCCGCTTCCGTCGAGGATCCCAGCCTGCTTACCTTAGCCCGTATTTTCAGTGAGCCCAAGGAGTTCCGTCCGGAGAGCTGGGGCCCGGCGCATTGGCTGAAGGACGGCAAGGGCTTCACGACCTTGGAAGTCTCGGAGGCCTTTAAGGCGCACCCGAAGTCAGAGGAGATCAAGGACATCATCGGCTACGACCCGGAAACCGGCCGACGCGAGATCCTCGTTTCGGCCCAGGAACTCTTACCGGCGGGTCAGGACACCCCGTTGCAGATCGAGAAGTATTCGTGGAGTCACGACGCCGAGACCCTCTTGGTCTTTACGAACGCCCAGCGAGTCTGGCGTGAAAAGACCCGCGGCGATTACTGGATCCTGCACCGCAAGACCGGCTCCCTTCGTCAGCTGGGCGGCTCAGCCGCTCCGGCGTCGATGCTCTTCGCCACGCTCTCGCCGGATGGGCGCAACGTCGCGTACGTGTACCAGAATAACGTCTATGTCCAGTCGCTGACTGATCTCCGCATCACCCCGCTGACCACCGATGGCGGCACGCACACCATCAACGGCACCGCCGATTGGGTGAATGAAGAAGAATTTCGTCTGCGCAATGGCCTGCGGTGGAGTCCGAACAGCCAGTATGTCGCCTATTGGCAGTTTGATACCACCGGCGTGCGTGAATTCCCGCTCATCAACAATACTGACGGCCTTTATCCGCAGCTCACTCACTTCGCTTATCCCAAGGTTGGGCAGACGAACTCCGCGTGTAAGGTCGGTGTCGTCGATGCCACGGGTGGGGCGACGCGTTGGTTCAATGCGAACCCCGATCCGCGCAACCACTACATCCCGCGCATGGAGTGGACCCCCGATTCCCGTCGCGTCCTTTTTCAGCAGCTCAACCGACTCCAGAATACCAATCACGTCATCTCGGGCGATCCGGTCACCTGCGCCACCGAAGTCCTCTTCACGGATCGTGATGACACCTGGGTAGAAGTCATGGAAGACATGACTTGGGTCGACGGCGGCGCGCGTTTCCTGTGGCTGAGTGAGCGCGATGGCTGGCGTCACCTCTATGCCGTGGATGCGGCGAGCGGAAATGCCCGTCTCCTCACGCCGGGCGATTACGACGTCATCAGTGTTGCTGGCGTCGACGAAGCGCGCGGCTATCTTTACTTCATCGCTTCCCCGGATGACCCCACGAAGCGTTACCTCTACCGCGTCTCTTTGGATGGCGCGGGCAAGCTCGAGCGCGTCACCCCGGAGGGGCAAGTCGGTTCGCATGCCTATCACTGTGACCCGCAGGCCCGTTGGGCCTTTCATACCTATACCCGTTTTGGTCGTCCCCCCGTCATCGACCTCGTCCGACTCCCCGAGCATACGGTCGTGCGTCCCTTGATTGGCAATGCAGCCTTGCAAGCGAAGTTGGACGCCTTGGTGCCGGTGCGTACGGAGTTTTTGCGGATCCCGATTCCCGGTGGTCCGGATCTTGATGCTTGGTGTATTTTGCCGCCGAATTTTGATTCGACGAAACGTTACCCCTTGCTCGTGCACGTCTATGGTGAGCCTGCCGCTGTCATGGTCGTCGACCGTTGGATGGGCGACAACTACCTCTGGCATGCCATGTTGGCGCAGCAGGGCTATGTCGTGGTCTGCATTGATAACCGTGGCACCCCTTCGCCGCGGGGCCGCGCGTGGCGCAAGTGTATCTACCGTCAGATTGGCATTCTCGCCCCAGCCGACCAAGCGGCTGCGGTGCGCTCGATCCTGCAGGCGCGCCCGTACCTCGACCCCGCGCGGGTGGGTGTTTGGGGGCATAGCGGCGGCGGCTCGATGAGCCTGCATGCTATTTTCCGTCACCCCGACCTCTATCGCGTCTCGATGGCCTTGGCCTTCATTGCGGACCAGCGCCTCTACGACACCATCTACCAGGAACGATACATGGGCCTGCCGGACGACAATCAGCACGGGTTTAAGGACGGCTCGCCGATCGCCCATGTGGACGGACTACAAGGCAAGCTCCTGATTGCTTACGGTACTGGAGACGACAATTGCCATTATCAGAACTGCGAAGTCATGGTGAACGAGCTCGTCCGCCTGAACAAACCCTTCGCCCAGCTCTCGTATCCTAATCGCTCGCACTCGATTGATGAAGGCACGAACACTAAGCGACATCTTTACTCGACCATGACCCGTTTCCTGCACGAGCATCTCCCTCTCACTCCTATCGCCAAGTAATCTCTTCATGAGCACCCCTTCTGACTCTTCTCCCCGCGCGCGTCTCGCTGCTGGCATTCCGTCTGTGCACAGCAGTATCTATTGGCGCATCGGCTTTTCGGTCGGCGACCAAGTCGTCCTCGTCGAACTCCCCAAGGGCAACGGCACTGAATCTACCCTCATCTTACGCGATATCGAGATGGGACGGGCCCGTCAGTATGCCCGCGTGGACCAAGTGGCCTGTCCGGCGGACTTCGCTCCGGCCGGTGGCCTCTCGGGCGACCGCGAGACCGCGAATGCGCAGGCTGCGGCGGAGTTTCTCCGTCGGGCGGGCGTCAAGCAGGTCTATGGTGACCGCACCCTTCCGCTCATCTTCGTCGATTGCGCGCGCCAAGCCGGCATCGCGGTCGAATGTGAGCCGGACCGTTGGGTGAATGAACGCCGACAGAAGACCCCGGAAGAAATCGCGCACCTCCGGGAAGC
>CAITUF010000139.1 GCA_903895475.1 uncultured Opitutia bacterium
CACCGCGGTCTACGTGACGCACGACCAAGAAGAGGCCTTGGCGATGGCAGACCGGATGGCGATTCTGGAGAAGGGCGTGGTCGCCCAAGTGGGCACCCCCGAGGAAATCTATCGACGCCCAACGAGCACCTCGGTTGCACGTTTCATCGGTGAGACTAATCTCATCCCGGCTGAACTCCTCGAGGTGAAGGCCGAGCTCATCCAGGTCAACACACCGGCGGGCATCTTCACGGGACAAGGCGCAGGTGCTCCACTAATCGCAGCTGCGGGCACACCAGTCACCCTCTCCGTACGCCCCGAAGCTTGGCAGCCCGCCGTGGAAGGCGCCCCTAATTCAGTTACCGGTCAAGTCGTTGAACGAGTCTACCTGGGGGCCCGCGCTCAGCTCACCTTGGCGAGCCCACTGGGGCCGCTCAGCGTCATCATCCTGAATCCGCCCACCGGGTTGACGACGGGGCAAACCCTGACCGTCGCGGCGGCGGTCCAAGATATCGTAGTCCTACCCAGCGTATGAAAAACCTGCGGGTATGGTGGCTAACACTGGGGTGCATCGGGCTACTCATCGCCTTGCCGTTGGCGCTCCGCAAGGACTCCACGCAGATGCCCACCGCTGGAACGCAGCGACTCGTGATTTACACGCCCCATAGCGAAACCATCCGAAAGGAGTTTGCCGAGGCCTTCTCCCGCCATTGGCGAAAAACCCACTCGCAAGACGTCTACATCGACTGGCGTAGCCCTGGGGGAACGTCGGAAATCCGGCTGGTACTCGACGCCGGCTTCAAGGCTGCCGATGAGGGTAAACTCGCCGGCATCGGCGCCGACCTCTTCTTCGGCGGGGGCGAACCGGACTTCGCGAGCCAAGCCAAGAAGGGCCGCTTGGTCCCGTTACAAGTCTTCCAAAGCCACCCCGAGTGGTTCGCACCTGGCGGGCCCATCCCAGAAATGTTCACCGGTGAGCGACTGTGGGCGAAGGATCGGACGTGGTCTTCTTCTTGCCTCTCCCGCTTCGGCATTTGCTGGTCGCCCGGTCGCTGGCAAGCCTTGGGCTTAAGTCCACCCACGCGTTGGGCTGACCTGACTCACCCGAAACTCCGCGGCCAACTCGCATTGGCGGATCCGACGAAGAGCGGCTCGGTCGCCCGCACGTTCGAGCTGATTATCCAAGCAGAGATGCAACGCAGCTTGGCGGATCCGGCGCGCCAAGGGTTAACGGAAGCCCAGCGGTTAGCCCTCGGCTGGGCCGATGGCTTACGCCTCTTACAACGTCTCTCTGCAAATGCCCGCTACTTCTCCGATAGTTCCACCAAGGTCCCCCTCGATGTGGCCGACGGCAACGCTGCCGCGGGCATGTGCGTGGATTACTACGGGGCCGCCTTCGCCCACCAAGTTAACCGACCGGGCACGACTCGCTTGATTTGGACGGCCCCGGCCGCGGGCAGCACGGTCAGTGGCGATCCGATTGCGGTCCTCCGTGGGGCCCCCGAACCCGAGCTCGCCCAAGCCTTTGTGGAATTTGTGCTGAGCCCCGAAGGGCAAGCGCTCTGGAGCTCTCCGGTCGGCGCCCTTCATGGCCCCCGCGAACGGGAACTCTTTCGGCCGCCGGTCCGTCAGGATGCCTACGAGACGCTGCCCGCTGACCGGGCCGCCCTCTCACCCTACCGCACCGGTGATCACCTCCAGTATCGCCCTGAGCTGACTTCAGCCGCCTTCGGGACCATCCGTCGGGCGGTTCGGGTGATGTGCATCGATACGCACGAAGAACTCAAAGAAGCTTGGACGGAAATCATTCGCGCTGGCCTGCCCGCGGAGGCACTGGCAACGATGGCTGATGTCAGCGCCTTCCCCTACCGTGAAGGCGGCAAAGGGGATCCGGGCTTAGATAGCACCGACCCACTCGTCTCCGCTCGTCGCATGTCGGAACTCGCGGAAATCTTCCGCCAAAATTACCGCCGGGCCGCCGAGCAGGCACGACAACACCCAACCGCCCGCTAACATGCACCGCCGCACCGCCTGGATTCTTTGCGCGACCATTGGCTTACTATTGGCCGTGGGCTTTCTTTACCCAGCCGCCAGCGTTCTCAAGGAGGCTTTCGTGGACCCACACGATGGCGCCTTCACCTTCGGCTTTCTCTTCGCCGTCCTCCGCGACCCGCTTTATCGGGAAGGCCTGACGAATGCGTTACTGCTTGGGGCAGCCAGCACGTTTGTGGCGGTCCTGCTGGCACTCCCGCTAGCCCTCCTCAACCACCGCTTCACGTTCCCTGGACGCGGCTTCCTTTCGCTGGCCTTACTGATCCCGATGATTCTGCCGCCGTTCGTCGGGGCAGTCGGTATCAAATGCATCCTCGGCACGGAGGGCTCACTTAATGCGCTCCTGATGTCACTAGGCTGGATGAATCCCCTCCACCCGTACGACTGGATGGCGGAACATCGCTTGCTAGGTATCGTCGTGATGAATGCTCTGCACCTTTACCCCATTCTCTACCTCAACATTGCCGCGGCGCTCGCACAAGTGAACCCAGCATTGGAACAAGCAGCCGCCAATCTTGGCTGTCCGCCGGGGCGAAGGTTCTTCCGCGTGACGTTACCCTTAATCATGCCGGGCTTATTCGCCGGCGGAGCGCTCGTTTTCATCTGGGCGTTCACCGAACTCGGCGTCCCCTTAGTCTTCGACTTCCCGCGGGTCGCTCCCGTGCAGATTCTGGATGGAATTAAAAACCTGGACCGCAACCCCTTGCCCTATGCGCTCACGACCATCGTACTACTCGTCGCGGGCAGCGTCTTTCTCGCCTCCAAACTCGCCTTTGGTCTAGGCCAGAGTGGCGCCGCGCCACGTCCCAGCCAACGTGCCGAGCCGCAAGCCCTCCAAGGCTGGTCAGGCTGGGCCTGCTCAGCCTTCTTTGCGGGCGTGGCGGCAGTTGCCTGCCTCCCACACTTGGGTGTCTTGCTTATGTCTGTTTCTGGCTACTGGCATCAATCCATCTTACCAGTCGAATTTACGGCAGCCCATTGGCAAGAAGCCTTAGGCAGTGCCTTGGTCGTACCCTCCATTCAAAACAGTTTGGCTTACGCAGGGTTGGCGACGGCTCTGGCCTTGGTCATCGGCATCGCCGCTGCTTGGGTCATTATCCGCTCGGATCTCCGGATCAGGCACCTCCTCGATACCTTGACAATGCTGCCGCTCGCAGTCCCCGGTTTGGTCTTAGCCCTAGGCTACCTCTCTCTGTCCCAAGAAGGTAAGCCCTTTGCGATTCTCGTCGGCGCCGGCGGAAGTCCCTTCCTGCTCCTCAGCGTAGCCTACGCCATCCGCCGACTGCCTTACGTCACCCGGGCCGCTTGTGCAGGCCTGCAACAATGTGACCCCGCGCTGGAAATGGCGGCGCGTTCGATGGGGGCCTCACTTTGGTCAACGTGGCGGCGCATCACCCTCCCCCTCCTCGCGGCACATCTCGCCGCAGGCGCGGTCCTGGCATTTGCCTTCTCCATGCTCGAGGTGAGCGATAGCTTGATCCTAGCCCAACGGGCAGAACACTACCCAATCACGAAGGCGACCTTTGCACTGATGTCTGCCCTCGGCGACGGCCCGCAATTGGCCGCGGCACTGGGCGTCTGGTCCATGGTCTTCTTATCCGCCTCTCTCATCGGGGCTGCCCTCCTGAACGGACGGCGCTCCGGACTCGGCGGGAACTAGGACTAACGCGACCGAAGCTTAAGCCTGCGGGGCGGACTGACGGCGACGGCGGACGGCGACAAACGCCAAGGCCAAGCAGCCAAGGCCCAAGCCATAAGTGGAAGGCTCAGGAATCGCCGAAGTATAGGCGAGGTTGATGGCGGAACCGTCAAAAGCCAGCGACCAGTTAGCGAGGTCGGCCGACGTGCCATCGGAAAAGCGGAACTGCGTGAGGTCGTAGGTGAAGAGATCCGTGATGTTATTCGTCGAGCCAGGCATCGTGACGGACGCCACGTTCGCCAAGGTGAACGTGCGGGCTTGGCCATTGGCAAAAGCGGTGGAATTACCAAACACGGCGTCTCCCGCGTTCGCAAAGGAAACGACGCGGATGGTCGCCTTGTTCGCGGCCGAGAGGTTACTAAGGTCGAGCCCCAAGCCGAAAGCGAAAGTGTCGTAACCGATGCCAGCCAGACCGGCCGCATCATTGACCTTCCACTCGAGGACGGAGCCGGACTTCAACGTCGTGAGTCCATTGGTCGTCAGGGTAGCAGCGTTCAACTGACCCAGAGTCGTGGCGGTGGCGAGTACGCCGGTCGAATTCACGGTGACTGCGCCCGTGGCACCATTGCCGGCCAAACGGCCACCCGCATTGACGGTGAGGTCATTAGTGATGGTCGTTGCGACGAAGAGCTGACCCGTGCCGCCGATGACAACGCCACCGGTACCCAAAGCAGAGCTACTGGTGAAGCCATTGGCAGCGACTACCCTGAGCACGCCGCCATTGACGGTCACGCCACCGTTAAAGGCGCCAAAGCCCGAAAGCGTCTGCGTATTCGACCCGGTCTTCACGAGGGAAAGGCCGCCGGTACCGTCGGAGAGATTACCAAAAAAGCCGGTGCC
>CAITUF010000140.1 GCA_903895475.1 uncultured Opitutia bacterium
AAATTGGCAGGGAAGGATGGAGTCGAACCATCGCCAGCGGATTTGGAGACCGCTGTGCTACCGTAACACTTCTTCCCCGTGAGCCCCCATTTAGGGGAATCACGTCCCTAAAAGCAATCAGAAGACGGCGCCTACGGGTGCCCTCTTTATTGGGGTGGGGCTGGCCGCCCCGTCCTCGACCCTCTAAACCTTTGCGTTACCCCGTCGCGGGGGATTATCTCCCGTCACCCCCCGCTGCTGATGAAGCCTTTCCATGAGACGCAGCGGAAGCTTCGTGCTGAACTTGAATCCCCCGCCCCACAAAGGGTCCTCGGCTCTGGCTGGGCTAGTGGCGTCCTCGGTATCGGCCTGAGCCTCGCGGGCCTGCTCCTCGTCATCTCGATGCGCACGCCGGGTCAGCTGCTGACGACCCCCCAGATCACCCCGCTCCAAGAGAACCAATGGTTCAAGCTGGGGGTCATTCTCCTGCTGGTGGGCGGATTCACCGCCTCGGTGGTGAGCCTGGCGCTACGCGAAGCCAAGAGCCTTGGTACCACCGGCGTCGTGCTGGCCCTGGCGGCCACCGTCATCGTCCAGTCTATCGCCACCGCGAACACGGCGCATCCCTTGCCGATCTTCTTTGGCCTGGATTGGTTTGCGATCAACGTGCTGTTCACCGGCTTGATTTTCATCCCCATCGAAAGGCTCTGTCCGCAAAAGGAAGATCAATCCATCTTCCGCGACGAATGGCGCGAAGATGTGTTCTATGTGCTGGTCAGCAGCCTCATGGTCCAAGCGCTGGCCTTCCTGCCGCAGGCCCCCGGGCAATTAGTCGGCGGGCTCTCACCCCTCGGTGCCGTCCGCCTTTGGATTGGGAACCTGCCGCTGATTATCCAACTCCCGGTCATTATGTTGGCAGCAGACTTTTTCCAGTACTGGGCGCACCGCGCCTTCCACCAGATTCCTTGGCTCTGGCGCTTCCACTCCGTGCATCATTCCGCCCAGAGTATGGACTGGATGTCCGGAGCCCGCATGCACTTCTTTGAGATCATCCTGATGCGCTCTATCACGGCTATTCCGGTGTTGGCCCTCGGCTTCACGCCGCTGGCCGTCGAAATCTACGTTCTGGTGGCGTATGTCTACACCACGTTAATCCACTCCAATATCGGCTGGCGGATGCCGTACGTCGACCACCTCTTTGTCACGCCGCAGTTCCACCACTGGCACCACGGATCCGACAAGGAAGCGATCGACGTCAATTTCGCCATCCACTTCCCCTTGTATGACCGGCTTTTCGGCACCTATCACCTCCCGAAAGACCAGTGGCCGTCAGGGTACGGCATCGAGGGCCATCCCGTGCCCAAGGGCTATTGGGCGCAGTTGATTTATCCGTTCCGCCGGAAGTAAGCGCGGCGCGAAGCGTGTAAGCCAAATGGGAAACCGGATGGCTGGCTGGGGCTGCCTTGGGTAGGGTCGGGACCGCGTCACGACATAGGTGTCTCTTGGGTAGGGTTGAGCGCCCTCGCTCAACCGCGGCTGACCGAGGCGGTCAGCCCTACCGCGGGCTACCTCCTGCCTCGCCTCCAGGCCTCGGGCCCTCTAATTCTCGGGCCCTCGAACCATGCGCTCCCTTCTCGCTCTCCTTTTCGCCGCTTCGCTCTTCGCCGCCGAACGTCCGGTGGTCGATCACGCCGCCTACACGGCCGCGTTAAAGGATTTCCGCAAAGGCACGTCGAAGTCCATCGATACGCTAAAGAAGGCTGATGCGCCCGCTGCCGCGCGCCTCGCCGCTGTCGATGATGTGCGTGAACGCCTCGTCGATGACCCGACCTCCCCGCTGGTCGGCGAAGTCGCCGCGCTGCTCGGCTCGACCGACGTCGAGACCGCCAAACTCCTCCTCTCCGCGCTCGCCGAAGCGAAGGCCGCTGGTGCCACCGCCCAGGTCGCGGCGCTCGCTTCGAAGGCCGACTCGCCTCTCCGCGTTCCGGCCGCGCTCGCGCTCGCCGAGGTCGGCGGCGCCAAGGCCGTGCCAGTGCTCGCTTCGCTCGCCAAGGACGAAGCCCTCGCTGATAATATCCAAGACGCGTTGGTGAAGGTCGTCGGTCCCGGCGTCACGGATGCGTTTGTTGCCGGCATCACCGACGCGAAAGCCGACGTCACCGCACGCAATGCCCTCATCAAGGCCGCCGTCGGCCGCAATCTCCGCTCCGTCGCTGGCGCCCTGTGCGTTGCTATTAAGGAAGAGTCTATGCGTCTCGAATGCCAGAAGGCTTTACTCAAGCTCGCCCAGCCGTCCGACCTCGCCGCCCTGCGCGAAGCCGCTCAGGCCGTGACGAACGAGACGACCAAAGGCGCCCTCGGCCGCCTGATCAAGAAGCTGGAAGCGGTGAAGTAAGCGAGGTGCGTCTCGAGAGTATGGAGTATCGAGTATAGAGTATCGGTGGAGTGTTGGCCTTAGGTAGGGCTGACCGGCCCGGTCAGCCGTTCACCGAATGGCAAACCTAGGCAGGGCACGATTAATCGTGCACTCCTTTTGAGGAGGGCGCGGCGAAGCCACGCCCCTACCTCCGGCCGCCCTGCGGCGGCCAAAACAAAAAGGACGGCACATAGTGCCGTCCCAATCTTCACCGATACTCGACACTCCGAACTCTATACTCTCGTTATACTCTACTTCTTCATCGCCCAGATTAGCCCGCCGTTGAGGTGCTGGACGAATTCCGGCTCGGAGAAGGATTCCTTGGTGTGGCCACC
>CAITUF010000141.1 GCA_903895475.1 uncultured Opitutia bacterium
ACGCTGCAGACAAAACTGCCGCCCAAGGCGGATCGCGGACTCATTGACAGCCTCGCGGGGGTCTTCCGTCCAGCTGAAGCCATTGAAACCAAGACCGAAATTTCCCCGGTGGTCATCACCCCGCCGAAGCCGGTTTTAGAGCCCGTCGTCGTAGTGCCACCCAAGGTCGTCGAAGAGCCCCTGCCGCCGATGGCGTTACAGCCTTACCCCTTCACGGGACCGGACCTCCGCGACCCGCAACGTCTAGCCACACTTCTCAAAGACACGAAGGCACGCACCTTCGACGGAAAATGGGAAAGTCACTCTGATCGCGTCAAATACGGCCTCTACCCAGCGCTAACGGGTGCATCTAAAAATGATGGTTTTCGTCGCTTCGACCGTCTATGGGACAGCCCTTACTTCGCCTTGGGCATGACCCAATACGCGTTCATCCAGCGCGTCACACCGGCCACCTTACGTGCCTTCATCGCTCAGGAAGAAACCTTACCGTTCCTGCAGGAACTCATGGCCGACTCTGGGCTGATGGAGAAGTTCCTCGCCAACATCAAGGCGGAGGACAACGCCGGCGAAGCCATCAAGGTCTGGGCCAAGCTCGTGGCCGATGACTCGAAGGAACTCAAAGGTAAATACGTGAACCTCCAACTCGCCGTCGCGCTTGTCTTTGATCGCAAGTTCAGCTTCCGCCGCGCCCGCGACCCCATGGGCGAATCTTTCACCGTCAATCCGATCGAACGGTACCGCTATTTCCGCGATAACGCACAACGCCAACGCCTCGAGACCGATATCAAGCGACTCGAGCCCTATGAACTCGTCTGGGTGGTCAGTGCCGAAGCCACCACGGAGGAGATGGAATGGGCCCTGAAGGAAAACGACTTGAAGCGGCTGAAGCTCGCTACGGCCGACCAGAAGAATGACTGGAGTGAAGCCTACCCGATGATTAATTACCGGATGGACTTCGTCACCGGTGCCAAGCCACCGAAGGCTCCGCCTGGCAAGAAGGCCTACAAGCCACAGGCCGAGAGTTTCACGCGGGGGACCTTGGAAGAAATCCATGAAGTCGGCGGGATCTGTATGGACCAATCGCACTTTGGTACCACCGCCGCCCGCGCCTACGGTATCCCCGCGGCGTCCGTCGGCGGTGACGGGAACCGCGGCGGCCACGCCTGGTTCGCCTACATGATGCCCACGCACCAGTGGAACATGGGTAACAGCTTCCACCCCTTCAGCGAACCGCGCAATCTTCCTGGCACGGGCCGCTACGCTGATGGCTACGCCAATGGCCACACCAGGGATCCGCAGACCGGCAAGGGTATCGGCGAGTTCGAGGTTCAACTCATGGGAGACCCCCAACGCCGTATGTCCGAGCACTACCCCAAGAGCCTCCGCCTCCGCTTCGCCGCCAAAGTCTTCCAAGGCAACAAAGACCAAGAAGGCCAATTGGAATGCCTGCAGTTCTCGACCCAGGTTGCCAAGATGTGCCTCGATGCGTGGATCGAAACCGCGGCCTGCCTAGAAGCGATGGACACGAAGATTTCCTACGACCGCTGGCGCGAGTTCGTGAAGTCGTGGCGTTCCGCCTTCCATGTCTCCGACGAAGACAA
>CAITUF010000142.1 GCA_903895475.1 uncultured Opitutia bacterium
ATTATGGCGGATGACCTGCGTGACTTCGGTGGGGCGTTCACCAAGGAGGTGGTTAAGACCCCGAACCTTGACCGGCTACGCTCCCGTGGCACGACCTTCGAGCGGGCTTACGTACAATACCCCGTCTGCAACCCGAGCCGCAGCAGCCTGTTGACCGGACTGCGGGCCGAGCAGACAGGTATCGTGGGCAATGACAAACCCCTGAGACAAAAGCTGCCGGACATTGTCACGCTTCCGCAGCTCTGCAAGGAAGCTGGATGGCAGTCACACGCCTTCGGGAAAATCTATCACCTCGGTGGGGGCAACGACACGGAAGCTCGGCAACGTTGGGTGGATACAGGCCGTTCTTGGCATACGGCACAGGACTTTGACGCCACCAAGGTGGGACGCCGGATGCTCGCGGGGCGGGACTTAACGAACGGAGCGCTGAAATGGTGCGTATGGGGGGCCGCCGATGGTACGGATGATGATCAGCCCGATGGCCAGATTGCTGCCGCCACCGTGGCGAAGATTCAAGAGCTCGGCGACAAGCCATGGTTCATCGGCTGTGGTTTCATGAAGCCGCACGACCCCTTCATCGCGCCCAAGAAATATTTCGACCTCTATCCCATCGATACCCTGAAGCCGTGGCGCGACCCGACCAACACCACTCCTGTGCGCAAAGATAGCGTCGGCTTTGGGGACTACGGCAAAGCCTTCGGTAAGTTTACCCCGCAGGAGTGGCTGGAGCTCTTCCGGGCCTACTGTGCAGCGACGAGCTACATGGACGCGCAACTGGGCCGCGTCCTCGACGCCCTCGACAAACAAGGACTCTGGGACAAGACCATCGTCATCTTCGTCGGCGACCACGGCTACCACACGGGCGAGCGACAGTGGTGGAATAAGAATACCCTTTTCGAACGAAGCTGCCGGGCGCCACTCATCATTGCAGCGCCCGGGATGAAAGGCGGCCAGACGACGCGCTCCTTGACCGAGTTCGTCGACCTTTACCCGACCGTCGCTGACTTCTGCAGTCTAAAGCTACCCCACGCCACCGCCGGGTCTAGCTTACGCCCCACCCTGACCAACCCCTCTGCCTCCATCAAGGATGCCGCGTTCACCCTCGTCACGCGCGGCCCCAAACTTTACGGCCAAAGCGTTCGGACGGCCCGCTGGCGCTTCACCCTCTGGAGTGACGGTCAGACTGAACTGTATGACCATGACCAGGACCCCGAAGAGTTGCACAACGTCGCCGACCAACAGGCACCAGTCATCCAAGACCTGACGGCCCGCCTAAAATCTCTACCTAAACTGACGCCATGAAGCTCTTTTTTATTCTCGTTTCCGCGTTGACCTTGGCCACCGCTACTTTCGCCGCCGAGGTAAAGCGGCCCAACATCGTCTTCTGCTTTGCTGACGACTGGGGTCGCTACGCTGGCGCCTATGCGAAGATTGATGGACGCCCGAGTCTCAACGACATTATCCGCACGCCCAACATCGACCGCATCGCGGGCGAAGGGGTGCTCTTCCGCAATGCCTTCGTCACGTCCCCCAGTTGCACGCCCTGTCGGAGTTCGCTGCTTTCGGGACAGTACTTCTTCCGCACGCACCTCGGCGCGATCCTCAATGGCGCCAAGTGGGACAGTTCGATTCCGACCTTCCCGCTCCTCCTCCGCGATTCCGGCTATCATATCGGCAAGAGCCATAAAGTCTGGAGCCCCGGCACGCCCGCCGACGCCCCGTATGGCGGCCAGACACACGCCTACGAGAAATCGGGTCGGCGCTACAATAACTTCTCAGAGAACGCCACCGAGCGCGTGAAGGCCGGCGTGAGTTTCGCCGACGCCAAGGCGGAGCTCCTCGCCGAGGTTCGCGGTAATTTCCAGTCCTTCCTCGCCGACCGCAAGGACGCTCAGCCCTTCTGCTATTGGTTCGGGGCGACGCTTACCCACCGGACCTACGAGAAACACAGCGGCGTTAACCTCTGGGGGATCAGACCCGATGACCTGAAGGGCAAGCTCCCGCCCTTCCTGCCCGATGTCCCTGAAGTGCGCGACGACATCGCCGACTACATGGGCGAATGCCAGGCCTGGGACGCCGGTATCGGCGTGCTCATCGCCGAACTCGAGCGCCGCGGCGAACTCGACAACACCATCTTCGTTATCAGTGGTGACCACGGCATGCCCGGCGTACCCATGGGCAAGTGTAACCTCGTCGACCACGGTACGAATGTCGCCCTGATTGTCCGCGGCCCGGGTATTAAGTCTGGCCGCATCATCGACGACTTCGTGAACCTCATGGACTTGGCGCCGACGTTCTTGGAAGTCGGCCGTGTCGCCCGACCTGAAGTAATGACGGGCAGAAGCATCGTACCGCTCCTACAGGCCACTCAGGCAGGTCAGATTGACCCGACCCGCACCTGGGTCGTGACCGGCCGCGAACGCCATGTGGCCGGGGCCCGTGAAGGCAACCTGCCCTACCCGCACCGGGCGCTGCGCACAAAAGACTTCCTCTACATCCGTAATTTTGCACCTGATCGTTGGCCCGTGGGCAGCCCAAAGTTCACGAGCCGTGCCGACCTGCCCGCCTTCGAAAAACTGGAGAAGGCCACTTATACCGCCTTCGCCGATATGGATGCCAGCCCGACCAAGGCTTGGGTCATTCATCACTTCGACGACCCGCAATACAAGTGGGTCTATGACCTGAGCTTCGGGAAGCGCCCCGGCGAAGAACTGTACGACTTGGCCAAGGACCCTTACCAGATCAAGAATGTCGCTGCCGACCCGGCCTATGCGGAATCCCTCCGCAAGCTCGGAGCGCAACTGCTCGCCACACTCAAAGAAGTCGCCGACCCGCGGGTTGGACCGGAGCCGGTGAAATTCGAGCTCCCTCCCTTCACGCAGGCTGGCAGGTAAGGCGGGCGGGTTGATTTGAGCGAAAAAGGGCACGACCTCCGCTTGTGTTTTAGCGTGGGGCGGCTTTAGCCTACACCATGTCTAAGAAATCCCGCGCCATCACCGACTACCCGCCTTTCCTGAAGGACCTCCTCATCGCGAAGTCCCCGACGGGCCATGAATTCGCCGCCCAAGCGGTCATCGACGCCTACGTCGAGAAGTCGGCGGATACCTACACCAAGGATTCCATCGGTAATCGCATCGCGACCCTCAAGGGCAATGGCGGACCGACGCTGATGTTCGCCGGCCATATCGACGAAATTGGCCTCATCATCTCGCACGTCGACGACAAGGGCTACCTCTACTTCGAATTCCTCGGCGGCCACGACCAGATTATCCCTTCCGGCCGTCGACTGCATATCTTGACCCGTAACGGTCCTGTGCTCGGCATCACTGGTAAGCGCGCGGTTCACCTACTTTCGCCGGAGGACCGCAAGCGCGTCCC
>CAITUF010000143.1 GCA_903895475.1 uncultured Opitutia bacterium
CCCGGCAGCCCTTTGGCCCGTGAAGCCACGCGCACGTTAGCGCTCACCGCTTGGGGCGATGGCTCCTATCGTCTCGCGTCCTCTTTCCTGAATACCCTGGCTGAGGGCAAGACGGGGATCCCGCGCGATGTGTTACGCACCGTCTCCGCCGATTGCCTCTTTTTAGCCGCCGACTATGCGCTCGCCGAAAAGGCTTACGCTGCGATCCAGACCGAAACCGAAGGGGCCGACCTCGCAACCTCCGCCTTCCATCAGCGGGTGCTTTCCTCACTCTCCGCCGCTGGGGACGCCAAGCTCTGGAACCAGACGGCGGAAATCATCGAAGCCGCACCACGCAACCCCAAGATCCCCAAGGAGCGCCTTTGGATTGCGGTCTGGCTGCTCGTCGAAGACGCGCGCAAGGCTAACCAAACCGAAGAAGCCGCTCGCCTCCTGCAGCGACTCAACCCGTTAATCACGCGCACGAACACCGACTACGCCCTCCGCTTCGACTGGCAGCGCGCGCTCATCGCCCTAGCTAATCGTGACCCCAGCACGGCCGCGCGCCTGGCCGACGACATCGCCCGCCGACTCGACGACCTCCCCGCAGACGCCTCCAGCGAACTCAAGGTCAACGCGCCCAAGCTCCGCGGCCACGTGGCCTTACTCAAGGCTCGCACGGCCTTAGGCACCGAGCCCGGCAAAGGCCTCGCCGACCTAGAAGCACTCCGTAAAAAATACGGTAAGGTTCCGGCCACAGCTTCTTCGTACCTCGTCGAAGGCCGCCACCTCGCCTCGATGGGCCGCCACGCCGAAGCCCAGGCCCGCTTCTTGGCCTTGGCCAAAGAGTTCGCTGGCGACGCCACTCTGACCGAATTTGCCGACCTCGGACTCTACGAAGCCGCGGAAGAAGCCGCCCGCCAGGCTCCGGTGGACGGCGAAGAAAAACTAAAAGAAGCCGTCGAGCTGCTAGAGAAATTCATGGAGACCTACCCGCAGAGCCCCCTGCTCTTTCGGGTGGCGCTCCGCCGGGCCGAGCTCCTTCGCTCGTTGGGCAACTTCGACGGCGCCTTACTCGTCCTCAATCGCTTGATCCGCGAAAAGCCTGACCACCCCTACCGGGCCCAAGCCGAAATGGCGCGGGCCGATTCCTTACTCGGCCTCGCCGAACTCCGCCGCGACCGCAGAGGCGAGCTCGACAGACAGAGGGTGGCCATCGCCGCGGCGGCCTACGAAAACGTCGCCATCGCCTGGGCCCGCGACCCGGACACCCTGGCCGAGGCCCGCTACAAGCTTGCACTCTCCCTCATCGAACGCGCCAAGGCCGAATCGAAGAGCGACGCCCCTGGTACCCGCCTCGAGGCCAAGACCGTACTCGTCCGGGCCCTCGCTTCGCTCCGCCAGAACGGGGCGACCGACGAGACCAGCTTTGGTCCGTCAGGCCGCAACTGGATCGCCAGTTCCATCCTTTTACTCGGCAGTATGCACGAGGAGGAAGGCGATAAAACTGAGGCCATCGCCGTGTATCGACTTATTCCTGAATTGAACCGCGGGCTCGCCCCGGGCGAAAGCCGCCTGCCTGGGCAAGGCGCCGCCGAAAGCAAACTTGCGAGCCTCCGCGCGAGCGGCAATAACCAGCAACCACGATGAATGACCCCTTCTCCTTCCCTGCCGACGCTGGGCCCTTCGTCTGGATCCTGCTGGCCCTCGCCTTCCTCGCGCTCGTCTTCGTCGTGGAGCGTGCCATGTTCTTGCACCGCGGTTTGGTGCTTTCTTCCGACTTCATTGAAGGCGTACGCAATAACCTGCGGGCCGGCCGACCGCTCGAAGCCCTTGCCGCTTGCGAAGAATCGCCCGGCCCCGTCCCGCGCGTGGTGAAAGCCGCGCTCCTGCGTTCCGAAGGCAGTGAAGCCGCCATGCGCGCGGCGGCCACCGAAGCGGCCTTGCTCGAGCTGCCCGTCCTCGAACGTCGGCTGGGCACCATCTCCGCCATTGGCCGCGTCGCCCCGTTGATTGGCCTAGCCGCAGCCATCTTCTCAGGCTTCCACCTGGCGACCGCCCTGTCCGACGGGAGCGTCTACGCCTCGGCGAAAGGACTCTTCCCCGACATCCTCGCGGCCCTCGCCAACGCTGGCTTCTCGCTCGTCATCGCTGCGGGCTGCTCGCTAGCGCACCACTTCCTCGTTGGCCGGGTGCGTTCGATTGTGACTGAGATGGAAATCGCCGCGCACTCGGTCATTACCTTCGTCCAGCACGAACTCCCCGAGGAGAAGAACCGCAAGGCCTGAAGATGCGCACCCCTCTGGGCATACTTGAGAAGGTCCGGCCCGTCGAACGCGGCGTCGATTTCCTACCATTGGCCTTAGCACTCACGTGCGCGGGCTTAGTTGCGGTGCTCGCCTCGAACTTCGTCTACGCCCCGGGCATGTATGTCGGCTTCGACAACACCCTAGCCGCCGCCACCCGCAATCTCACGACCCCGAAGACCAACGTCGGTGATATGGCCCGGACGTCTACTACGGTGACTTTGATCTCCGCGCGTGGGACCGGGGTCTTCGTCGTGGCTGGCCGCGTGGTCGACCGCGAAGGACTCCGGGCCGAGCTCCAAACCTTATCTAAGAATAAAGCCGCCGTCGCCCGCCCTGTCCTCGTCAAAGCCGATGGCGCCCTGACGATGCAGAGCTTCCTCACGGTCTGTGAACTCGTGCGTTCGGCGGGCTTTCCAGGGGTTCTGATCGCCGCTGACGAACGTTGATTCGCGGTTGCCAGCGGACTGCCGAATAGGCCAATCTGCCGCTTCCGTGTCCGACCCTGCCACTCCAGCCCACTCCGCCGATGTGCCTCGCCATGTGGGGATCATCATGGATGGGAACGGTCGCTGGGCGGCCGCCCGCGGACTGCCCCGACTCGAAGGCCATCGCCGCGGGGCGGAACGGATCTTCGACATCGTCGACCACTGCATTGATGCCGGCATCGGCACCCTGACCATTTTCGCCTTCTCGGCCGAAAACTGGAAGCGCCCCTTGGAAGAGGTCAATGGGCTCTTCAAACTCGGTGAATGGATCCTGCGCGCCAACCTCTCGCGACTCTCGCGACGTCAGGTCCGCCTCAAGGTCATCGGTGACCTCTCCGCGATGCCTGACTTTGTGCGCATCCCCCTCGAGGAAGCCATCGCCGCCAGCGCCAACTACCAAGCCTTCACGCTGGTCGTCGCCTTGAACTACGGTGCCCGCCAAGAAGTCACCCGCGCCGTCCAGCAAATCGCCCACGATGTCGCCGCGGGCAAACTGGCCCCGGCCGCCATCGATTGGGCCGCCTTGGAATCCCGCCTCCAGACGGCCGGCACGCCCGACCCGGACCTCATCATCCGGACCTCCGGTGAGTGCCGCCTCAGTAACTTTCTTCTGCTGCAGTCGGCTTACGCGGAGATTGTGTTTGCGCCCGTGCATTGGCCCGAGTTCACCAAGGAGCAGTTCCAACTGGCCCTCGATGAGTTCGCCAAACGGGAACGCCGCTACGGCCAAACCCCCGAACAACTCCAAGCCAAGCCCACCGCATGAAGCAACGCGCCCTCAGCACCATCGGACTCTGGCTCGTCGTGGGCCTCATGCTGGCGGGTTTCAATGCGTTCGGACAGGTCAAGCTCGGGGGCTTTCTCCTAATCGCGTTGCTGGGCCTGGGCGCCCAGTACGAAGTTTACGCGATCCTCCGTCAAACCGGCGCAAACCCGCGCACAGCGGTGGGCCTCTCGGCCGGTGCGCTCTTCCTCACCGCCCTGTTCATGGGCTGGGTGACCTTGCACCCCTCCGCGCCTTGGCTCGCCCTCATCTGGGTCGCTATCCTGCTGTCGCTGTTGGCTCGACCGCTCCAGAACCACGAGTGGGTCCTCCGCCTCTCGACCTTCTTCGGCGTTTTGTACGTCCCCTTCCTCCTTGGCTTCCTGGTGATCCTCGCCCGCGAGCCC
>CAITUF010000144.1 GCA_903895475.1 uncultured Opitutia bacterium
CGCCGAACGAACGGAGCCGCTACCGAGCTTCTTGAGCGTCTGGCCGACGACCTTTTCGACCCGGACATACTGGTCGGTGGTCACGGCGAAGGTGAGGTTGGACTTACCGTCCTTGCCCAGGTTCTTGATGATCATGTCGACGCTCAAGCCGGCTTCGCCGAGGTCGTCGAAGATGGCGGCGATGGCCTGCGGGTTGTCCGGGAGGTCGGAGACCGTGACGCGGGTCTGCAGGCGGTCGAGGGCGACGCCGGCGATGGCCGCGTCTTCGAGGGTTTTGGCGAGGGCTTTCACGAGGGTACCGGGTTGGTCGTTGAAGGAGGAGCGGACTTCGAAGGGAACGTTGTATTTTTGGGCGAACTCGACGGAGCGCGACTGCATGACCTTGGAGCCACTGGAAGCGAGCTCGAGCATCTCCTCGTAGGAGAGCTCGGGCATCTTACGGGCAGCGAGGACGATGCGAGGGTCGGCGGTGTAGACGCCGTCAACGTCGGTAAAGATCTGGCAGAGGTCGGCCTTAATGGAAGCCGCGACGGCGATGGCGGTGAGGTCGGAGCCCCCGCGACCGAGCGTGGTGACTTGGCCTTTATCGGTGACGCCTTGGAAGCCCGCGACTACGACGACTTTGCCTTCTTCGAGGCGCTCAAGGAGGTCTCCACCCGTGATGCGGGTGATGCGGGCGCGGGTATGAATGTCGTCCGTGAAGATACCAGCCTGGGCACCCGTGCGGGAAACCGCGGGTACGCCGATGGCATGGAGGGCCAAGACGGTCAGCGCTATGGTCTCCTGTTCGCCAACGGCCATGAGGACATCCATCTCGCGCTCATCCGGCAAGGGCATGAGCGCCTTGGCGCGGCTAATGAGGTCGTTGGTCACGCCGGAACGGGCGGAGACGACGACGACCAAGCGGTGACCCTTGGACCACTGCTCCTTGATTTTGGCCGCAACGTTTTGGATGCGGTCAACAGTGCCGACGGAGGTTCCGCCGTATTTTTGGACGATAAGGGCCATCCGTTTAGGATTCGGGAGAGAAGATGCGGAGCACGACTGGCTCCTCGAGCACCGTCTTGAGGCGGCGGAGATCTGTCAAGACCTTGGACATCTTCAATTCGTCGACCGGGTAGGTGGAGAGCGTCACGGTGCCACGGCCTTGGTTGGGGTGCTCGTATTGAATGACGCGGGCAATGGAGACCTTGTGCTTCGAGAAGATGCGGTAGATGCCTTCGGAGACGCCGGCCTTATCGAGCAGCGAGAGGCGTAGGTAGAAGGGCGAGACAATCTCGGGGAGATCGGCCATGCGGACCTTTTTACCCTGGCTTTCGCGGGCGGCTAGGCTGTCAGCCGTGAGACCCGAATTGGTGTTACCGGTGAGGGCGGCGATGGCGTCCACGATGTCGCCGATGACGGCGGAAGCAGTGGCGTCGCCGCCAGCCCCGCGGCCGGTCAGCGTTGTCGCACCGACGACGTCACCACGCAAAGTGATGCCGTTATTCACGCCGGTGACACGGGCGAGGATGTCGCGATTAGGGACGAGGGCAGGGTAAACACCGACGGTCATCCAGTTGGCTTTAAAGTCGCGGCGGATGACGGCGAGGTGCTTGAGCGCGAAGCCGAAGCGGCGGGCGAAGTCGATATCGGCCGGACCGATATTACGGATGCCTTCGACGAGCGTGCGGTTGCTCGGCGCCCACTTGCCGTGGGCGAGCCAGGCGAGGATGGAGGCTTTGTGCCAAGCGTCGATGCCGTCGACGTCGAGCGTCGGGTCAGCTTCGGCGTAACCGAGAACCTGGGCTTCCTTGAGGGCATCCGCGAACGACAGGCCATCTACGCCCATGCGGGTGAGGATGTGATTACAGGTACCGTTGAGGATGCCGACGATGAGCTCGAAGCGGTTGGCGACGAGGCCTTCGCGAATGGCCTTGATGATGGGGATTCCGCCGGCGACGCTGGCTTCGAAAAGGAACTGGCCACCATGCTGGCGGACGGCGGCAAAGATTTCCGGACCATGCTCGCAGAGCAGGGCCTTGTTAGCGGAGACGACAACCTTGCCGGCACGGAGTGCCCGTAAGGTGAGTTCACGGGCCTTGGTGGTGCCGCCGATGAGTTCGCAGACCACGTGAACCTTAGGGTCGTCGATGATCTCGTTTGGGTTCTTGGTCAGTTTGCCAGCGGGAATCTTCACCGCGCGCTTCTTCTTGAGGTCGCGGACGCAGGCCTTGCGGAGGTCGAGTTTCACGCCAAGGCGCGATTCGAGGTCAGCCTGTTTTTCAGAGAGGTGCTTCCAGACGCCTTGGCCGACGGTGCCGAAGCCAAGGATACCGATACCGATGGTGCGAGGGGCGGACATGAAAATTAGGAAGTTTTCTTGGTGAACTTATTCTCTTCGCCGCGGAGCAGACGACCGATATTGGAACGGTGCGTCCAGACGTTGAAGAGGGCGATGGCGCCCGCGAAGATGAGTTGGGCGGCACCGAACTGGAGCGATGTGAATTTCGGCAAGAGCCAGCAGGAAAGCGGGAGGGAGAGGCCGAGCGCGAGCGAAGCGACGGAGACGTAGCGGGTGGCGTAGAAGGCGATAGCCCACAGCGCGGCACCGATGACGATGGGAATCGGCAGGAGGACGAGCAGGCCGCCAATGGTCGAGGCCACGCCCTTGCCGCCTTTGAAACCCAAGAAGCAAGAGAAGCAGTGGCCCAGGAGCGTGCCGGCTAAGCCTGCGACGCAAATGACGAAGACGATTTCTTGGTTAGGTTCGGAGGACTTGAGGAACAGGAGGGGGAGGCCGGCACCCGCGAAGCCCTTGAGCGCGTCGAGGGCGAAGACGAGGTTACCTGGGCCCTTGCCGAGCACGCGCTTGACGTTGGTGGCGCCGGGGTTGCCAGAGCCTTCCTTCAGGATGTCGATGCCGTAGCGCTTGGCCACAAGCACAGCGAAGTTGACGGAACCGAGGAGGTATCCGACTAAGGCGCTGATCCCGAGGGCCGCAAACATCGCTTAGGCGTCGATCAGCTTAGCGCTGACGATCGCCGGGTTACGGAGAATCTCAGCCAAAGCAGCGGCACCGGGAGCGGTGTCGAGCTGGTAGACCGCGAGCGCGTTTGCGCCGCCGGTGCGGCTGAGGGCCATGTTCGCGATGTTGACGCGTTCCTTGGAGAGGAGGGTGCCGAGAGCGCCGATGATGCCAGGCTGGTCCTGGTTTTCGATGAGGAGTAACTTGCCTTCAGGGACGAACTCGAGCGTGCGTCCGTTGATGGAGACGACGCGGGCAGACTGTGCCTTGCCGAGGACCGTGCCGGCGACGGAGACGGACTTACCGCCTGCGAGGAGGGCTTCGACGAGGATGAGTTCCTTGTAATCAGCTTCAGCCGAGGAGCGGATGGTCTGCACTTCGACGCCGAGGGCCTTGAGTTTGCTCGGGGCGTTGACGTCATTGACGCCTTCCACGATGCCGCGGAGGTAACCACGCTGGATGGAGCGGGCAATGGCGTCAGCGCCTTGGTCGGAGCCCGTTCCAAAGGTGGTTAAGCGGAGCGCTTCGACGCGGCCGGGGGCGGCCAACTGACGGGCGATGGCACCCAGCTTTTCAGCGAGGGCCAGGAAAGGGCGGATGCTCGAGAGTGTCTGCGAGTCGACCGAGGGCAGGTTAACCGCGTTGGCGGGCGAACCGCCGCTGAGTACCGTGATAGCGGCTTCCGCGACTTCGACGCCGACGTTTTCCTGGGCTTCGGCCGTGGAGGCGCCAAGGTGCGGGGAGAGGTGGGCCTTCGGGAAGGCGCGCAAAGGGTGATCCTTGGCCATCGGCTCATCGACAAACACGTCAAAGCCGCAACCGCCACACTGGCCGGAAGCGAGCGCGGCCACTAGAGCGGCTTCGTCGACGATCCCGCCACGAGCACAGTTCACAATCTTCACGCCCTTCTTCATCTTGGCGAACGCCGCAGCGTTGACGATGCCTTCCGTCTGAGGGGTCAGTGGCATGTGGACAGTGATGTACTCGGAAAGCACGAACACTTCTTCGAGGGTCGACATCGTCACGCCGAGGGCCTTGGCGCGGGCTTCGGTGAGGTACGGGTCGTAGGCGAGCACCTTCATGCCGAAGGCGTTGGCGCGCTTGGCGACTTCGGCGCCGATGCGGCCGAGGCCGAGGATGCCGAGGTTCTTGCCGAAGAGTTCGGTGCCGGAGAGGGTCTTGCGGTCCCACTTGCCTTCGCGCATGGACTGGACGGCTTCAGGAACCGGGCGAGCTAGGGAGAGCAGGTGGGTGAAGGTCAGCTCCGCGGTCGCGATGGTATTACCCGAAGGGGTGTTCATCACGATGACACCGCGCTCGGTGGCGGCATCGACGTCGATGTTGTCGACACCCACCCCGGCACGGCCGACGCAAACGAGGCGCGGGGCGGCGGCGAGGACTTCGCGGGTGATCTGGGTCTCGGAACGGACCAAGATGGCGTCCACGTCGGCGACGAGGGCGAGGACCTTTTCAGGGGTCGAGCCATAGGCTTCGACGACCTCATAACCCGGCTGGGCTTTGAGGAGGGCGACCCCGGTGGCGGAAATTTTGTCGGCGACGAGTACCTTAGGCATGATGGTGGCTAATAAAGATTGGTTTGAGTCATAAATGCCCGACCTTGGCAATGGCAAGCCACTACCCCGATTGGGCTGTCATAACGGGGGCGCCAGCCTAGAGCCGACGGTGGGCATAATCCGCCAATTCGTAACAATCCGGGCTCATTTCCTCGAGGAAACGGCAGGGGTCGAGTGGGCGGTAACCCTCGCCTGAAACCGCGAAGCGTGGGGCGAAGAGGTAGAGTAAGTTTTCGGCCCGGGTGCAGGCGACGTAGAAGAGCCGGCGCTCTTCCTCGACGTCGCCGTCATCGATGGCTCGGGTCAGGGGGAGGAGGCCGTCCGCGACGCCGAGTAGGAAGACGATGGGGAACTCCAAACCCTTGGACTGGTGAATGGTCGTCAGGCGGAGCATATCCTGGTCCGGCTCAGGTTTTTTATCCGAGGATTCGCCATTGAGCAGCACGACTTGCGCGACGAGGTCGGTGAGTTCTTCGAACTTTGCGGCGAACCCAATCAAGCCAGTGAGATCCTGTTCGCGATCTTTCCAGTCCGGGAAGAGCGTCTTGAGGTGCGAGCCATACCAACCCTCGATGCAAACGCGCGTGGTCTCGGCGGGCGTGCGGGCAACTTTTTCATCAGAGCGGTCGCGGGCGGCAGTAAAGAGGTCTGCCGCCGGGTTCGTGGGGGCGGGCTTCTGGCGGGCAGCTTCGATGCCCTCGAGCATGTCCTCGAGCGTGATAGTCAGGTCGTTGAAATCATCCTTCGCGGATTCCGGTACCTTCTTGAGTACCGCCGAATCGCGGAGTGCCCGGACCATACCACGGCCTTGCGCTGCTTCGACTTCCTTGGCGGCGCGGGTAATTTTATCGGCGGCGACCGGACCCACCTTAGGCAACAGGCAGAGCAGGCGGGATAGGGCCACCTGGTCTTGTGGGTTCTGGATGAAGCGCAGGTGCGCGAGCACATCCTTGACGTGAATAAGGTCGAAGAACTTGTGGCCGCTGGTGATGACGAACGGGATGCCCAAGGCGTTGAGTTCCATCTGGAGCTCGAGCGATTGGTAATGGGCCCGGTAGAGCACGTGGATATCGGCTAGCGGATGGCCTTCGTTGTGCAGCTGGATAATCTTCCGGCCGATGAGCTTAGCCTGTTGCGACGTATCACCGATGGTGAAGACCGTTGGGGGCTGGCCGCCGGGGCGCACAGCCTTGAGACGGCGATCGAAGCCTTCGATGCGTGGCCGGTGGCTGAGGATTTCGTTGGCGAAGGCGAGAATCTCCGGCGTCGAACGGTAGTTTGTGTCGATGGTATGAATCAGCGTGCCGGGATGGCGCGAAGGGAAGGCGACGATGTTTTCCCAGTCGGCCCCGCGCCACGTGTAGATGCACTGCGCATCGTCGCCGACGGCCATGATTTGGTGGTGCGAACCGAGGAGGTCGATGATGCGACTCTGCAGGCGGTTAGTGTCCTGGAACTCGTCAATCAGGAGGTACTGGAAGCGGCGGCGGTAGTGTTCCAGCGCGGCGGGGTCGTTCTCGAGCACGCGTAGCCAGAGGACGAGCAAGTCATCGAAGTCACAGACGTTACGTTCCTTCTTCGCGGCCTCATAAGCATCGCAAAAACCGACCAGCTTTTCGGGCCCGCCCTTCATCCAGTCCAAACGCTCGCTGATGACCTCAGCCACGGGCCGGAGCGTATTACGGGAGTGGGAGTAGGCATCGAGGATGACCCCCGCCTTGGGGTTGGTCTTATCTTTGATAAACGCCCCGTCGCTGGCCTTGACGATTTCCGAGAAAAGGTGTTCCGACTCCTTTTGGTCGAGGATGGTGAAGTCGGGCGAACGGCCTGCGGCCAAAGCGTTGCGGCGCAGGATGCGTTGGCCGATCGAGTGGAAGGTGCCGCCCCAGAACTGCCCACGCGGGATGCCGGTGAGGTCCTCGACGCGTTCGAGCATTTCCTTGGCCGACTTGTTGGTGAAGGTCAGCAGCAAGATGTCCCAGGGCTTGGCGCCTTGGTGGAGGAGCCACGCCACGCGGTAGGTCAGCGTGCGCGTCTTGCCAGAACCGGCACCGGCGAGGACGAGGGCCGGGCCCGGCGGCGAGGTTACCGCCGCGTACTGTTCCGCGTTCAGTTCGGCCCGGAAGTCGACAGGAGGCAGGCCGTCCACAGGTTAGGAGGTCGGTGCGGCGCGACGGGCAAGGAGGTCAAACTTCACGGCTTGTTCGTCGGCTCGGTAGGACGAGCGAACGAGCGGGCCGGATTCCACATGCTTAACCCCAGCGGCGAGTGCGAAGGTCTTCCATTCCGCAAATTCATCGGGATGAACCCAGCGGTCTATGGGGGCGTGTTCCTTGCTCGGCGAAAGGTATTGGCCAATCGTGAGGATGTCCACCTGCGCGGCGGCGATGTCCTTAATCAGCTGGGCGACTTCGTCTTTTTGTTCGCCGATGCCGAGCATGAGGCCGGTCTTGGTGATGAAGCCGCGGGACTTGGCGTGCTTGAGCACCCAGAAGGAACGTTCATAACGCGCGGTCTTGCGGACCGGACGTTGAAGACGTTCGACCGTCTCCAAGTTGTGGTTAAGGATGTCGGGCTTCGCGTCGAGCAGGGTGTCGAGGTGTTCCTGTTCGCCGCGGAAGTCAGCGGGCAGTACCTCGATGGTCGTCGTCGGGCAACGATGGCGGGTGGCGCGCACTGTGGCGGCCCAGACGGAGGCACCGCCGTCCTTTAGGTCGTCGCGGGCGACCGATGTGATGACGACATGCTTCAGGTTCATCAGCGAGATGGACTCGGCGACGCGGGCGGGTTCGCCGAGGTCGAGTTCGCTGGGGCGGCCAGATAGCACGGCACAGAAGGTGCAGGAACGGGTGCAGACGTTACCGAGAATCATCACGGTCGCACTGCCGCGGGACCAACATTCACCCATATTAGGGCACTGGGCGGACTGGCAGACCGTGTGCAGCTTGTGTTCGTCGACGTTCTTACGGGTCTCGAGGTAGTCGGGACCAGTAGGAAGCTTGGCGCGGAGCCAGTCGGGTTTGCGGGCGGACTCGATCATCGGAAAGCCCACCATTATCCAAATCGGCCGTTTTTCAACCCTACAAAGAGAAAGGGGCGTCTTCCTCGCGGAAGACGCCCCTGGGCTATGCTATATCCTAAGAGTTAACCCTATTAGAAGGTCTTCTTCAGCGTGACGGCCGTGATGCCATCGTAGGTGCCAGCGTAAGAGCCGCTACCGTTGGAGAAGGCCAGGGTGCCCGTGAAGCCGGCGACTGGGTAGGACAGCGCGATGGAGTAGTCCTTGTCGGTCGAGGCAGCGTTCTTGCCGTCGGTGATGCCGTAGTGGAGGGCGAGGGAGAGACCCTTTACCGCAGCGACGTCGTAGGCGTAGTTCAGCTCGTAGTACTTGGTGCCGGAACCAACGATACCGAAGTAGTCGGTCGTGGCGTAGGAGATCTTCGCGGTGAGGCCGTAGGCCGATGCCGAGACGTTCAGTTCGCTGGTGTTGAGCGAGGAGTTACCTTCGTAGATGTAGCCGATGTAGCCGACGGAGGCAGCGATGTCCTTCGTGAGGCTAAAGCCGTAGGCCGCATACGCATCGACTTCGAGGGTCGCGGTGCCGTAGCTAACGTTCGAAGCCCAAACACCAGCCGAGAGGCCAGAGGTGTGTGCAACGTCGAAGCCGCCCTGAACAGCAGTCTTGCCGCCGTTCTGCGTGATGCCGCGGAAGACGTAGTCGGAGGTGAACGCCAAGTTACCCGACGTGGTAAGCGCCGGGGCCGGAGCTGCTGACTGGGCCATGGCCGAGGCAGCGGTGAGGGTGAGGAGTGACAGGAGGGAGGTGTGTTTCATAGCACCTGCCCTTATGCTCAACCTATGCCAAAGTTCGGGCGGCCGCCGTGATCTAGAATAATCAGACGCTTTTTTGACACAAAGCCGTTGGGGCCTGCTAAATTATAGGCAGGGTTGCCAAAAGTTAGCCAATTAATGCTGCTGCACGGCCTTTTCGTAACACGCCACGTGGGCTTGGGCGGATTTCCGCCAGCTAAACTCTTCTCGCATCGCCTGTTTTTGGGCGGAGATAAAGTCTTCGGGGCGAGCGTAGAGCGCTAAGGCCTGCTCGATGGCCCATTCGACGGCCCCCACGTCGGCGTGCTGGAAGACGATGCCGGTGCCTTGCTGGGTGGTGGCATTCCAGTGACGGACGGTGTCGGCGAGTCCGCCGGTGGCACGGACGATGGGCAGCGTGCCGTAAGCCATCGAATACATCTGGTTAAGTCCGCAAGGTTCGAACCGGCTTGGCATCAGGAAGAAGTCGCAACCGGCTTCAATGCGGTGCGAGAGCGCCTGGTCATACCCGATACGAATACCGACGCGTCCGGGGAAGTTATCGGCGAGGCGCCGGAATTCTTGTTCGAGCCAACTGTCGCCGCTGCCGAGTAATACGAACTGCAACCGACCCGCGCGCAGGAACTTGGGTAGAGCCTGCACCGCGAGGTCGAGACCCTTTTGGTCCCAGAGGCGGGAGATCACTCCGACGAGCGGGGTTTGGGAGTCGTCCGTCAGCTTGAACTGTTTCTGGAGGTCGAGTTTGCAGGCGCGTTTACCAGCGAGGTCCTGCGCACTGAAGTTTTTCGCCAAGTGCTTATCCTTCTGCGCATCCCATTCGTCGAGGTCGACGCCGTTCAGGATGCCGTCGAGGTGGCCTTGCCGACGTAGGACGACGTCTTGCAGGCC
>CAITUF010000145.1 GCA_903895475.1 uncultured Opitutia bacterium
ACTGCGGGGTGAAATCGCCTCGAAGCAGGTAGGAGCGGACGAATTCGTGGCCGAGGTTCGCATGACAGGGGGCGTAATCAATTTCTATTAAAGCCTCGAGGGGGACCCGCAGCCCAATTTCTTCGTGTAGCTCCCGGACGGCCGCCATGGGGTAGTTCTCCCCGCTGTCGACATGGCCAGCGCAGGAGGCGCTAATCAGGCCGGGGCAGTTATCCTTGGCGTAAGATCGGCGTTGCAGGCAAAGTTGCCCGTCACCCCTGAGCCAGAAAATATGAATAGCACGGTGCCGGAGTTGTTGGCGGTGAATCTCACTGCGCGGGAGCGAGCCGATGACGCGATCGTTTTCGTCGACGAGGTCGAAGACTTCGTCTGGTGACTGGCCGACTTCTTTTCTCATGCGCGGCCCAGGTCCATAATAATGTTCCAGCGCTTGGTCAATTCACGGTCGTGTTTCTTCCAGTCAGGGTCCCAAGCGGCGAGCTGATTCCAGAAGCGATCGGAATGGTCCATGTGCTTACGATGCGCTAGCTCGTGGAAGATGACGTGGTCGTGTACCACCGGTGGCAAGAGAACGAGGCGCCAATTCAACGAAAGTGCGCCCTGCTGGGAACAGGAACCCCAGCGCGTGGTTTGGTCGCGGACGCTGACAGCGTCCACACTGACGCCGACGCGCCGGGCAAGGCGTTCGACCGCTTGGGTCAGGCCAGTTTCGGCCAGGCGACGCAGGACGCGGACGGCCGCCTCCTCCCGGCCCGCTTCGGGCAGGAAGAGTTGGACCGCATCGGCCTCCTTCGCGATGACCAACCGAGCCCGCGGGCCGGTTGCAAGGCTGACCTCCATCATTCGCTCGTCTAAGGTAGCCCAAGGAAACTTGTCCAAATGGGCCAAGAGCGAGGGCTGTACTACCCGCGCTTTGGTGAACACCTGCTCCAACCAAAGGAGATTGTCCTTTAAAAAGGCCAAAGCCGAAGCCTGCGAAGTGTTCGTGGGATAAGTTAGTTCGACCCGCGGGCCTGGCTTCACGGAGAGTCGGACCCGCCGGGCGCGGTCAGAAGGTTTGGGCCAAACCTGCACCACGCGGCCAGCCACATGCACGGAGATGGGTTGGTCGGAAGGCTTCATTTTACCCCTGCGCGGCGGCGTGTTTTTCTGCCGTCGCCACCACCGCAGCGGTATGCCTACGTAATGCTGAATCTGGGTCAATGCCGGCGTCGCGACACGCAGCGATGAGTTCAAAAAGTTTTTGGCCCGCGGCGGCTTCAGATAGACCCAGGGCGGCGGCGGCGACCGCTGGACGGTCCACGGTTGGGCCTGTTTCCAGCGCTTTTTTCTGAACCTGCTTCCAGACCTCACGGGCGGTCAGCACTGGATTTAGGGTCGGTGGCAGTTCCTTGAAGAGGGTCGGCTTCTTGGCACCCTTCTCCTTGAGTTTAATCTGCTCCCACTGTTTAACGACGGCCTCCGAGTCGCCCAGTTTGACGCCGTCACCGAAGACGTGGGGGTGTCGGCGAACCATCTTCTCGTTTACCTCGCGGGCGACATCGTCGAAATTAAACTTACCCACTTCAGACGCCATTTGGGCATGGAGTACGACGTGGAACAAGAGGTCACCGAGTTCCTCTCGGAGGTTGGCATCGTCATGACGGTCGATGGCCTGCAGGAGCTCGCAGACTTCCTCGACTAGGCAATCGCAAATCGTCTGGTGCGTCTGCTCGCGATCCCAAGGGCAACCATCGGGGGCGCGTAGCCGGGCAGTGGTCGCTAGAAGAAGGTCGATGCCAGGCATGCCCCGATGGAGAGGGTTCTGGCGGGGGAGTCAAAACGATTGCCAGACGGCTCGGTCTCGTTTCCGTTGTGTGGGTGGACAAACTGACGGAAATCATGGACGCCAAGCGCCGGGAAATCGCCCCGTTCGCTCGCCCCGTCACGGAAGCTGAACTAGCGGCTTTCGCTGGTCGTTCCAGTTTGCCTGGCTTCCGGCAGTCCCTGCACGTCCCTGGTCGGCTCACGGTCATCGCTGAGGTTAAGCGGGCTTCGCCCAGCGTCGGGATGATTCGTGCAGAAGTCGACGCGGTCGCCCAAGCTCGCCTATACGCTGAGGCGGGGGCGGAGTGTCTGTCGGTCCTGACCGAATCCACCTACTTCAAGGGCCAATTGCAGGACCTCGTTGCGGTGGTTCAAGATCAAGCCAAACTCTCCGTCCCCCGCCCTTGCATCCGGAAGGATTTCATGGTGCACCCTTATCAGGTGCTCGAGGCCGCCCAAGCCGGCGCCCGGTGTATTCTAATTATCGTTCGGGGCCTGACGGACGACGAGATTCGCCCGATTCATGCGGCGGCCAAGCTAACAGGCATGGATACACTCTTTGAGGTGCACGATGAAGCCGAACTCGAACGCGCCCTGCGCCATGACCCTGACATGGTCGGCGTCAACAACCGCAACCTGTCGACCTTCCAGATTGATTTAAGTTTTGCGGAACGCGTTATCCCGCAGATGCCAGCACACATCCTCAAGGTGGCGGAAAGCGGTATCAAGACAGCCGAAGACGCCGCTCGAATGCGACACGCGGGTGCCCAGGCTTTGCTCGTGGGTGAATCCTTGATGCGGGTGGAAAATCCGGCGGCACTCCTGCAGGCTTTTCGCGGCCGATGAACGACGGCCCCTTGTCGCAGACCGAAACCCGCGAGCTGCTCGCGCGGCTGTCCCATATGCCCAAGAAGTGGCTGGGGCAGAACTTTCTCATCGACGGGAACATCGTCCGGAAGTCCTTGGAGCTCGCTGAGATTAAGGCCGGCGAGCGGGTGCTGGAAATCGGCCCCGGCCTCGGGACTTTGACGCGCACCTTATTGGGCGCGGGCGTTGAACTCCATGCCGTCGAAGCTGACCCAACGATGGTCTATCACCTTAAGCAGTCGTTGTTACCCCGTTGGCCGCAAACTTTTCATCTCATAGAGGGAGATGCGGTCGAAAAGCCCTTGGCTGACTTGGTGCAACCCGCGGATGGTTCCTTCAAGGTTGTCGCTAACCTCCCCTACGCAATCTCCACCCCGTGGATGGACGCCATCTGCGCTGGTCCGCATCCCGAAATCATGGTGCTCATGCTGCAGCGAGAAGCCGCCGATCGGCTGACCGCTGAAGTCGGCACCAAGCATTGGTCAGCGGTGACTGCCCAAGTCGCCTTGGCTTTCGAAAAGGTAAAACTGCACCCTGTCCCTGGGCAGTCCTTTAACCCGCCCCCCAAGGTGGATTCGTGCCTACTGGTCCTCCGTCGGCGTCCAGATGCTCAGAGATTCAGTGCCCGTGCCCGTGAGGTTTCCCGGGCGCTCTTTACCCAACGGCGTAAGCAAGTCGGTTCCTCCGGCCGAAACCTCTTCCCCGACGCACCCGATGTACGCGCTTGGCTCGACGCTCTCCCAAACTTTGGCCTGACGACCCTAGCCCGCCCCGAAGACATCCCCGCAGCGGTCTGGCTTAAACTCTAAACACCCCGGAAGGTTGCTTTTCTTGGCCAAGTTGGTCTTTCTGTACCCATGTCCGTTAAAGTAGGCCTAGTCTCCCTTGGTTGCGCCAAGAACCTAATCGATTCCGAAATCATGATCGGCCACCTCGCGAAGGCGGGCATGACCATGACCGCTAATGCCGCCGATGCCGATGTGGTGATCGTTAATACCTGCTCTTTCATCGACGCCTCCAAGCACGAAGCCCTCGAGGCCATCTACGAGATGAGCGATGGCAAGGCCACCGCCCGCAAAAAGAACCAGAAGCTCATCGTTGCTGGCTGCATGTCGCAGCGTTATCAAGGTTCACTGCCCGTCGTCGAAGGCGCTAAGGGGCACATCGAGCTCCCGAAAGTCGACGCCTATATCGGCCTAGATCAGGTCACCAATATCGTCCCAGTCATCCATAAGGTCATGGGTGGTGAGGCTGGCATGACGGAGTTCTTGTCGAAGTCGACGACGTTCATTCCGGACTACGATACGCCGCGTTTTCGTCTGACTCCCAAGCATTCGGCCTACATCAAGATCGCCGAAGGCTGCAACCATCCCTGTACCTTCTGTATTATTCCACGCATCCGTGGCCGCCACCGTAGCCGCACCGTGGAGTCCGTCGTCAAGGAAGCCCAGCAGCTCGTCGGGGAAGGCGTCAAGGAGCTCAACTTAATCTCCCAGGACACCACCTACTTCGGCATGGATCGATGGACCGAGGAGCGTCCCAACCCGCGCAGTAAGGTGGATTCGTCCAAAGGGGAATCCATCGCCTCCCTGCTCCGTGAAATCGACGCGATCCCCGGCGACTATTGGATCCGTTTGCTCTACACGCACCCGGCGCACTGGAGCGACGAGTTGATTGAGACGATCGCGCAGTCCAAGCATGTCGCCCGCTACGTCGACATTCCGCTGCAACACATCTCGAGCAAGATGCTCACCACCATGCAACGTGAGACCAGCGGCGATTACATCCGCGACCTCATCCGCCGCATGCGCGTCGGGGTACCAGACATGGCCATCCGAACGACGTTCATCGTCGGCTTCCCCGGCGAGACCGAAGAGGACTTCGTGGAGCTCCTCGCTTTCCTCGAAGCCACCCGCTTTGACCGCGTTGGCGTCTTTAAGTATTCCAAGGAAGAAGGCACTAAGGCCGCCAAGATGGAGGGCCACCTCTCCGACGAAGTGAAGGCTGATCGTTATGCTCGAGCGATGACCCTCCTCCAGCGCCTTTCGCAGGAACGCGGCGAGCGTTTCATCGGACGCAAACTTCGCGTCCTCGTTGAGAGCCCAGGCATTGGCCGCAGCGAAGGCGACGCCATGGATATTGACGGAACGGTGAAGGTGCCGAAGAAGCTCCCGGTGGGCGAGTTCGCGGAAGTGACAGTGACTGGCGCCGAGGCTTACGACCTCATCGCGAAGTAACTCAGGTTTCCTGTTCGCGTTCGGGGGCAACTTCCGCCGAGGCTTCGGCCGCGGGCGAATCGCTCAGACGGATGAGTGCGTCCAAGGATGAGAAGTGACGCGTCCAGTCCGTCATGTCTGGGATATCCCCCACCACCGCTGAAAAGAGCTCCCGCTTCTCCTGCTTTAGTTCTTCGATACGTTCCTCGACCGTGCCCGGGGCAATCATGCGATAGATGAAAACAGAATTCTTTTGCCCGATGCGGTGGACGCGGTCGACGGCCTGGGCCTCCACGGCCGGATTCCACCAAGGGTCGAGGAGGAAAACGTACTCCGCCGTATTGAGAGTGATCCCAGTCCCACCTGCCTTCAGCGACGCCAAGAACAAGGCTGGGCCCTTGGTGTCCTTAAACCGTTCAACGGGTGCAGAGCGATCCTTGGTCTCACCTGTCAGTTCGAAGATAGGCAGATTCGGTAGGTCGCGGGCCAAGGCTTTCTTGACGCGTTCGATCAGCGAAACGAACTGGGAGAACACGACCGCCTTCGAGCCGTTAGCGGCCACTTCAGCGAGCTTCGAAACCAATAGCGTCACTTTGCCAGAGTGGGCACTCGGACAGTCAGAGTTATCCGGCAAGAGGCCCGGGTCGCAACAGACCTGCCGCAACCGCATGAGCAAGGTTAAGACCGAGGTTGCGTCCCGAGATAACAGGCTGGCGAGTTCGCCCGAGAGGCCGCTGCCTTGAGTGAGATGTTGGTAGAGCGCCCGTTGCTCGTGCGTGAGCGGACAAGGGAGGACGATTTCCACTTTGGGTGGGATGTCCGCGGCGACGTGACGCTTGAGGCGGCGGAGAATGAACGGGGAAACCTGCCGGCGTATTTTTACAAGGCCGGCGGAGGGGTCGCGCAGCATGATACGTTCAAAGTTGGCACGCTTGCCGAGCAAGCCAGGCATGAGGAACCGGAAAATCGTCCAGAGATCGGTGGGGCGGTTCTCTAAAGGCGTACCCGTGATGGCGATGCGGTGCTCAGCCTGCACGGACAAACAAGTCTGGGTGGTCTTCGACTCGGGGTTCTTGATGGCCTGCGCCTCGTCCAGAATAGCGTAGCCAAACTTGGTCTTCTCGAGGAGGTTGGCGTGGCGGCGGAGCTGCGTGTAGCTCGAGATCCAAAGTTTCTCCTCGGGGTGTTTGGCGAAGTCGTCTTCGGCGGTCAGCACCGAAGCGGATAGTTCCGGGTGGAAGCGTTTGATTTCACCTAGCCAGACTGGAATCACGCTCGCTGGGCAAACGATCAGGGAACGTTCGCCCGCAGGTCGCGACGCCAAGAGCGCTAACACCTGCACGGTTTTACCAAGACCCATTTCGTCGGCCAGCAGCGGGTGGGAGCCAAGGTCACAGAGCCGGCCGAGCCAGGTGACGCCCTTGGCTTGGTAAGGCCGCAGGTAGTGCGGCAGGTTTTCAGGCGGAATCGGCTCCTGCAGAAGTTGGTCTTTCCACGCACGGAGATCCTCATTGAGCCGCAGAGCGCCCACGGCGGCGTGGTCAAACAAGGACAACAGTAAGTAACGTGGCACCTCCCCGTCCTTGGCCTTCCAGTCTTCGGAGAAATCCGCCACCGCTGCGTTATAGGCTACCACGCCCTTACCAGGTAAAATGACCGGACGACCACCCGCCTTGAGAAGCAGTTTCTGTTCGTGGCTCTGGAGTTGGTGGCTGCCTGCCTTCAGCCGCCAATTCAGGCGAAAGGACTTCCCGTCGGCCCCAGATTCAGCTTCGGCGTCCACGGCAACCTGGAGCTGCTCGTTGCGGAAGATATTTAGACCTTCTTCCCCCTGCAGCTTAAAGCGTTTCCGCCACTCGTTGAGGTCTTCGCGGACAAAGCGCTCGATCCGGCCGATATTATCCATCGCCCAGGTTCCCGCTGTCTTGCTGTAGGCATAGCCAGCGCGATGGGCGACCGTACTAAAGCGAAAGAGCGTTTGGCGCTGTTCATCGGATAACTCGTCGCCCGGGATGGAGCCTGGCCCGAAGCAATTCCACGAATGGCCGCCTCGGCCGGTCCAGGCAGCCGAAGCCGTGAGGCCTTCGGAAGTCAGGTCAAACGACACCTGTAACTTGAGGGCCGTCCGTCCGCCGTTATCCTTAGGTTCAGGTTTAGCGATGGGTGCGATTTCGGCAGCGGGGGCGGTGTCGTCGACGGCTTTGATTTCGTCGGCGAGAAGTTCCTCAACCTCATACATCGTAGCGACCGCGAATGGCGCACCATTTTCTTCTTCTGGCAAAGACGTCCGCCACTCGATTGCGCCGTCACGGAGTTCAATGACCGCCCGCACGGTTTGGGTTTCGGTCTTAGTCACGCCCTCGGCCGATGTCGGTTTAAGTTCAAGCGTTCGGACCAATCCCTCGGTGTAAAGTCGGCGGCCCTCTTCGAGGTCATCCGATTTAAACACAGCTTCCCAGTCCTCCGGAAGGTTCCCGAACCAGTGTTCGAGGGCTTCCGTGGAATAGGAGCGGTTTGCCGGTCTTGGGGTAGACATCGACGTTTTGTGATTAAACCTCGCCATTTAAGACGATGCAACGCCCAAAGTCCTGTATTTTAGGCGGGGTCTGGGCTTGTTTCAATATGTCCAAAGGGTTTACTGAAACCCTACCTTTATCTGTAACTTAAATGAAACATCTGAGTGTTGGATCACGCTGGAACGCCGACTTGGTTGCTGAGTACCACGAGCGTTGGAAACAAGACCCGCAATCGGTCGAGCCGGATTGGCGCGCTTTCTTCGAAGGCTTTGAGCTCGGGCTCTCGCTTCCACCCAAACCTGCCAAAGGCGCGCCTGCGGTGGCTGGTTCCCCCGTCGATGCTGCCGGCCAGGCCAAGGTTTTCGCCGCCATTCATGCCTATCGCACGTTGGCTCATCTGCAGGCCAAGACCAACCCGTTGGCTACCCCTTCCCCTTATTTCGAACTGACGGACAAAGCTTTGGGGCTCGATGCCCTGCCCCCAACCCAAGCTTTTTATACGGCGGATTTCCTCGGTGGCCAGATGCTGCCGCTGTCGGAGATTCTCGCTAAGCTGAAGGATACCTATTGCGGGCCGATTGGCGTGGAATACACCCATATCCAAGACGGCACCCGTCGTCGCTGGCTTCAGGAACGCATCGAAACTTGTGGTCTCCGTCCGGCCTATGACGACGCCACCCGTCGCAGTTTCCTCCGCGTCATTGTCCAGGCTGAGCAGTTTGAGCGTTTCCTGCATAAGACTTTTGTCGGTGCTAAGCGTTTCTCGGTCGAAGGGGGCGAAACCTTGCTCGTCGCGCTGGAGCGCCTAATCAGCCGTTCGCCTGGCCTCGGCATCAGCGACATCGTCATCGGCATGGCCCACCGCGGTCGCCTCAACGTCCTCGTCAATACCTGTGGGAAGAAGTCTGAATACCTCTTCGAAGGGTTCTCCGAGCATCATATCCCTGACACCTCGACTGGTGACGGCGACGTGAAGTATCACCTCGGCTACGAAGGTGAACGCACGATCGACGGGAAGAAGGTCGCCATTACGTTAGCCTATAACCCGAGTCACCTTGAAGCCGTCAACCCGGTGGTGTTGGGCCGAACCCGTGCCCGTGTTGATCTGCAAGGCGACGGCAAGCGCTCCTCGGCCCTGCCAGTACTCATCCACGGCGACGCGGCCTTCGCTGGCCAAGGTATCGTGATGGAGACCTTTAATTTTGCGAACGTCAAAGGGTACGCCGTCGGTGGCACCGTGCACATCGTGACGAATAACCAAGTAGGTTTCACCACCGGCCCCGAGGAAGCCCGCAGCGGTCGTCATTGCACGGAAATCGCTAAGTTCGCCGAAGCCCCCATTTTACACGTCAACGGCGATGATCCTGATGCCGTCGTTCTCGCGACTGAAATCGCGCTCGAGTATCGTCAGCAGTTTGCCGCCGATGCCGTCGTCGACATCGTCTGCTACCGTCGCTACGGCCACAACGAAACGGACGAGCCGGCGTTCACTCAGCCCGTCCTCTACCGTACGATTTCCAATCACTCGAGCGTCTCCGAACTCTACGCCTCGCGCCTGACCACTTGCGGCTCCGCCCCTGATGGCGAGCTCACTAGCCTGCGTACGGAATTTGAAGTCATGCTCAACGCCTCGCAGGAACGTGCCAAGGTGGCCATCGCCAAGGAAATCGCCGAACGCGAAAAGACCCCCGCCACCGTCCGTCCGTTCCAGTCTCCCTACGACGCGAAGGTGGATACAACCGCACCCGAAGCCTTATTGCAAAAGGTCGCGCCCGCCCTTTGGACGATGCCGCCCGATTTCGCTCCTAATCCAAAGATTAAGCGCCTGCTCGAGGCGAAGGCCGAGGCTTTTAAGTCAGGCGCCAACTTCGACTGGAGCCTTGGTGAAGGTCTCGCCTTCGCCTCGTTACTAGCCGAAGGCTATCCGATCCGTATTTCTGGCCAGGATTGTGAACGTGGCACCTTCTCGCACCGCCACGCCGTCCTGCACGACCCTTCGAACGACGCCGAATACTGCCCACTGAATGCCGTGAGCGGTGGTGAATCCATCGAGCTCGTCAACTCTACCCTCTCGGAATACGCGGTCCTAGGCTTCGATTATGGCTATTCGCTCGAAGCGCCTGACTCGCTCGTCATCTGGGAAGCGCAGTTCGGTGACTTCGGGAACGGCGCCCAGATCATGATTGATCAGTTCATCGCCTCGGCGGAAACTAAGTGGGGGCAGACGAGCGGACTCGTCATGCTTTTGCCGCACGGTTTCGAAGGCCAAGGCCCCGAGCACTCCTCGGCTCGCCTCGAGCGCTTCCTTCAACTCTGCGCCGAAAACAACCTTCAAGTCGTCCAACCTTCGACGCCAGCGCAACTCTTCCATGCCCTCCGCCGGCAGGTGAAGGCCGAGCACCGCAAGCCTCTGGTCGTCATGACGCCCAAGAGCTTACTACGGCACAAGGCCTGCGTGAGTACTTTGAGTGACCTGACTCAGGGCAGCTTCGAAGGTATCCTCGCCGATCCGACGCCAGCGGCTAAGACCGAGCGCTTGGTCCTTTGCTCCGGCAAGGTATTCTACGAACTCGACGCCGAGCGCACCACCCGTAAGGACACAGCCACTACGATTGTCCGCGTGGAACAATTCTATCCGTTCGACGCGACCGCCCTGAAGAAGCTACACGCACAGTACGGCTCGCCGGCCAAGGTCGTGTGGGTCCAGGATGAGCCTCAGAACATGGCTGGCTGGTCCTTCATTGCCCCCTTGGTCGAGTCCACGCTCGGTATCCGTCCAGTCTATGCCGGTCGCGACAGTGCCGCCTCCCCAGCGGTGGGCGCACTCTCCGTCCACAAGGTCGAGCAGGCGGACGTCATCCGGCAGGCCTTTAATGCCTAAATTTAGGCATTAGCCTGCCACAAAGACTCGGTTTAGGTAGCTTAGACCCCTCAAAGGAGGGGAAGAAGCCGTTTAAAGGCATATTTCCCCGTTGAAACGGTCACGGGGGGCTTCCAAAGTCCACCACTCACTTTTCATGGCTGTCGAAGTCAAAATCCCCCCCATGGGAGAATCCATCACCGGAGGTCTCCTTGCATCTTGGACCGTTAAGAGCGGCGACGCTGTCCGTAAAGGGCAGCCCCTCTTCTCTTACGAGACCGATAAAGTCACTTCCGAAGGCACCGCCGAGGTGGATGGCTGTATCACGATCGGCGTACCCGCCGGTACCGAAGTCTTGGTGGGGCAAGTCATTGCGACGATTGAAGCTGGCGCCGCTGGAGCCGCCCCCGCCCCCGTTGCCGCAGCGCCAAAGGCTGTATCCGAAAAGTCGGTAACACCCCCCGCCGCCGCCCCTAACCCGGCCCCCGTGCTGGCGAAGTCTGGTGCCTCCGCCGAAATCTCTCCTGCCGTTCGGCGGATTTCTGCCGAGACCGGCCTCAACCCGGCGTCGATTCCAGGCACTGGTAAGGCTGGTCGCGTGACCAAGGGCGACATGCTCGCCGCCCTCGAAGGTAAGACGCCCATTATGGCCGTCGCTTCGGCACCGGCTGCCAGCGCACCAGCCACGACCACCGCGGCCCCTGCGGGTCCCGTGACGATTCCTTCTCGCGAAGGCCGCACGACGCGCAAGCGCATGTCCCCTTTGCGTCGCAAGATTGCCGAACGCCTCGTCCAGGCGAAGTCCGAGACGGCGATGCTCACGACCTTCAACGAGGTGAACATGGCCCCGGTCATGGAACTGCGTAAGCGTCATGGTGAGGAATTCCTCAAGAAATACGGGGTCAAACTCGGTTTCATGTCCTTCTTCGTGAAGGCGGCGGTCCAAGCGCTCAAGGATGTGCGGGCAGTCAATGCGCAGCTCGATGGCGAAGATATCGTCGAAAATAATTTCTATGATATTGGTGTAGCCGTGGGCACCGAGAAGGGCCTGATGGTTCCGGTCGTCCGCGATTGCGATGCGCTCAGCTTCGCGGGAATCGAGAAGGCGATCACCGACTACGGTAAGCGCGCCCGTGACGGCAAGATTCAGCTACCCGAACTACAAGGCGGCGTCTTCACCATCTCTAACGGCGGCATCTATGGATCAATGCTGTCCACGCCGATTCTCAATCATCCGCAGGCAGCCATCATGGGCCTCCATAACATCGTCGAGCGCCCGGTCGCTGAAAACGGCCAGGTCGTCATCCGTCCGATCATGTACCTCGCCCTCTCGTACGACCACCGCATCATCGATGGCAAAGAAGCCGTGACGTTCCTCGTCAAGGTGCGTCAGTACATCGAAGAGCCCCACACCCTGCTCTTCGGAGCCTAATCCTTTTTCTACACCTCAATGTCTCAACTCGATCTCGTTGTCATCGGTTCCGGCCCCGGCGGTTATGTCGCCGCCATTAAAGCCGCCCAACTCGGCCTCAAGGTAGCCCTAGTCGAAAAGGACCCCGTTCTCGGCGGCACCTGCTTTAATGTCGGCTGTATCCCTTCCAAGGCCCTCCTTCATTCGACCGAAGTCTTCCATCAGGTCACTCATGGTAAGAAGCACGGACTCGTCGGCGGCGAGAAGGTGACCATCGATGTGCCCGCGATGATGGCCAATAAAGACAAGGTCGTCTCCCAGCTCAATCAGGGCGTGAAGTTCCTCGTCTCGAAGCGCGGTATCGAAATCGTCCAAGGCCTCGGCCGCCTCGACAAGCAGCCTGGTAAGGTCCTCGTCCGCAGCACGGCTGGCGAACGCACGCTCGAAACCAAGAACATCATCATCGCCACCGGTTCGTCCATCGTCGAGCTGCCGTTCATGAAGTTTGATGACGAAAGCGTTATTTCATCCGACCACGGCATCGCCCTCAAGAGCGTCCCCGAAAAGATGGTGGTCGTTGGTTCTGGTGCCATCGGCCTGGAACTCGGCTCCGTCTGGGCCCGCCTCGGCGCCCAAGTCACGGTCGTGGAAATGCTCTCCTCCATTGGTGGACCGGCTTATGATGAAGACGTCGCCAAGGTCGCCCAGCAGGCTTTCGAAAAGCAAGGCATCAAGTTCGAGCTCGGTGCTAAGGTAACCGGCGTCAAGAAGAGCGCGGGTGGCATGGCCCTGACGGCAGAACGCGATGGTAAGCCTCTTGAATTCCCAGCCGACAAGATCCTCGTCGCTGTTGGTCGCAAGGCGAACACGCAAGGCCTCGGTGCCGCGGAAGCTGGCCTCAAGCTCGATGAGCGCGGCCGCGTTGTCATCGACGACCATTTCCGCACAAACCTCCCAGGCGTTTACGCTATTGGTGACGTGGTTGCGGGCCCGATGCTTGCCCACAAGGCCGAAGAAGAAGGCGTGGCGGCGGCAGAAATCATCGCCGGCAAGGCTGGTCACGTGAATTACAACATCATCCCTGGTGTCATTTATACCGACCCCGAAATTGCGGGCGTCGGCATGCTGGAGTCGGAAGCCAAGGCCAAGAATATCGAGGTCAAGGTCGGTAAGTTCCAACTCGCTGGCAACGGTCGTGCTATCGCCACCGACGCCACCACTGGTTTTGTAAAGGTGATCGCCGACGCTAAGACTGACAAGGTACTTGGCGTGCAGATTGTCGCCCGTGGCGGTTCCGAAATGATCGCCGCGGCTTGTGCGCACATGGAATACGGCGCCAGCGCCGAAGACATCGCGCGGACTTGCTTCGCCCACCCGACCATCAGCGAATCCTTTAAGGAAGCTGCCATGGCTGTGTCGAAGTCGAGTATCCACTCGCTCTAAGTTCGGTCGACTGACTTAACGAACGAAAGGGTGCAATTCGCACCCTTTCTTGTTTTAGAATTTGTTTCCGTCATTAAGCCGGCGGTGACAAACCTAGTGCCCTGTTTAAGGGCTTAAAAGTTAAAGGGGCTAGGCTGACCACGGCACACGGGGAACCAGACTGCCGTTGCTTCCTTCCGGACCTGGCGGGATTCGTCGGCACCCATTGCATGGGGCCTAGCTTGCATCTTTGATGAGTGACCAATCGGCTCTTTTCAACCCCCAAGTTCCTCTCTAATCATCACCCTTCCCGATGGCCGAAATTCCCAAGTCCTACGACCCCCAAGGGGTCGAACAACAATGGTACGACCGCTGGGTCGCCGCAGGCTGCTTTGCCGGCAAGGTCGACCCGGCCCGTCAGTCGTTTGCGGTCATGATTCCGCCACCCAATGTGACCGGCGTGCTGCACATGGGGCACCTCCTGAATAATACCTTACAAGACATCATGGTGCGCCGCGCGCGCCAAGAAGGTAAATCCGCCCTCTGGCTCCCGGGGACCGACCACGCCGGTATCGCCACGCAGTCGCGCGTCGAAAAGGATCTTCGCCAAAACCAAGGCAAGACCCGCCACGACCTTGGTCGCGAGAAGTTCATTGAGGTCGCTTCCGAATGGCGCGACAAGCACGGCGGTATCATCCTAAACCAGCTCCGTAAGCTCGGCGCCTCGTGTGACTGGGATCGTAAGGTACATACGCTGGATGCTGGTTACTCGGAGGCGGTCTTGCAGGCTTTCGTCACGCTCTACGATCGAGGCTATGTCTATCGCGGCAAACGGATGGTAAACTGGTGCCCAGTATCGCAGACGGGCCTCTCTGATGAAGAAGTGATCATGAAGCCCTCCAAGGGCTCCTTGTTTAAGATGCGCTACGAAGTCGTGGAACAGCCCGGGACATTCCTGGAGATTTCCACCACTCGACCCGAGACTATCCCGGGCGACACGGGGGTGGCCGTGCACCCGGAAGACGAACGCTACAAACATCTTATTGGACTCCACGTCTGGCGACCCTTCCCGCGGGCCCAAATCCTGATCGTTGGCGACACGGCGGTTGAGCGCGAGTTCGGTACCGGTGTGCTCAAGGTAACCCCGGCTCATGACCGGACAGACTTCGACATCGGCAAGCGTCATGGCCTTACCGTGCTCGATGTGATGAATCCGGACGGTACGATGAATGCGGATGCGGGGCCCTTGGCCGGCATGGAACGATTCAAGGCCCGTGACGCCGCCGCCAAACTGCTCGAAGAGCTCGGTGCCCTCGTTAAGATTGAGCCTTATGAGAACACGGTAGGCTTCTCCGAACGGGCCGACGTGCCCATCGAACCTCGCCTCAGCGAACAGTGGTTCATCCATTACCCTAAAATCGAAGAAGCCAAGCGCGCCGTCACCACGGGTATCATCAAGTTCCACCCTGAACGCTGGACCAAGACTTACCTTCACTGGCTCGAAAATATCCAAGACTGGTGCGTCAGCCGTCAGCTCTGGTGGGGCCATCGCATCCCCGTGTGGTACCGTAAGGGTGCCGACCGTAATGAGGCCGCCAATCGTCACGTCTCCCTCACCCCGCCGGCCGACCCACAGAACTGGGAACAGGATCCGGATGTCCTCGATACCTGGGCCTCCTCTTGGCTCTGGTGCCTTGCGACCATTGGCTGGCGCAAGCCCGGTGAGACGACCCCAGAACTCCAGCATTGGTATCCCACCGGTGCGATTGCTACCGGGCCTGATATCATCTTCCTATGGGTCGCCCGCATGATCATTGCTGGCCTTGAACTGCACGGCCCCGAGAAGAAGACCCTGACGGACGACGAAATCCGCCAGCGTATTCCGTTCAAGCGGGTCTACTTTAACGGCATCATCCGCGATAAGCAGGGCCGGAAGATGTCGAAGTCCTTGGGTAACTCCCCCGAGCCGCTCGACCTCATCGCCAAGTTCGGTGCCGACGGCCTGCGCTTTGGCTTACTGACGATCGCCCCCAAGGGACAGGACATCCTCTTCGACGAAGACCGTGTCTCCCAGGGACGAAACTTCTGTAACAAACTCTGGAACGCTGCGCGCTTCCGACAGATGTCGGGTCCGATGTTTGATAACAGCGCCCTGCCCGCCATCGCCTCGCGGTTGAAACCTGCGCAACTGGACGATGATGATTTCGCCATCCTCCATGGCTTGGCTGAACTCACCGACGCCACGAGCCAACGCCTCGAGGAGCATGAGTTCACCGCTTATTCGCAGGGCCTCTATACGTTCTTCTGGGGGGACTTCTGCGACTGGTATGTCGAAGCCTCGAAGGCCCGCTTGGCCGACCCGGCCTTGCGCGACACTTGTTTGGCCGTTCAGGACCTCGTGCTCCGTCAGTTCCTATTGATGCTGCACCCGATTGCCCCGTTCATCACCGAAGAGCTCTGGCACCTGCTGGGTTACGGTACCGAAAAGGATTTCATTCAGGACCATGGTACCGGCACGGGCGGCGACTTTCTGCGCGTCCTCCGCGAGCATGGGGTGAAGATGATGACCTCCAAGGTTGCCGATGTCGGCCTGCTCCGTGAGTTTGTCGCTGCTGTTCGCGCGATGAAATCTCAAGCCAACCAAGCCAACAAACGCGATAGCGTCATCACGGTCATCGCCAAAGATGCTTCGGCTAAGGCTTTGCTTGAGCATAACCGCGATAAGGTCAGCCGCTTGGCCGGTCTCGCTGAATTAAACTATAGCACTGACGCTGACGGTCGCCCCGGCACGGTCACTCCGGTGGGTGTGGTCTTATTGGAAGTCGGCGATAACTTAGACGTTGGCGCCGAGAAGGTACGTCTGGCTAAGGAAATCGAGAAGATCGAAAAGGCGGTGGCCGCTGGCGAAGCCAAACTCTCCAACGAAACGTTTGTCTCGAAGGCTCCTCCCCAGATTCTGGAAGGAGCCCGGAAGCAACTCACCGAAGCCCAGGCTAAGCGCGATGAACTCGTGCGCATGCTAGCTTCTCTCGGTTGATGTCTAAGGTCATCGTCCATGCTGACAAGGCTACCGCTGCCAAGGCCGTCGCGGCCACTATCCGCGACCTCATTACTGCTAAGGCCAAGGCTGGCCAGGCTGCGGTCTTGGGTCTAGCCACTGGCTCAACGCCCCTCCCCTTGTATGCGGAATTAGTCCGCCTGCATCGCGAAGAAGGCCTGAGTTTCCGTAACGTCGTTAGCTTCAATCTCGACGAGTATGAAGGCCTCTCTGGCGACCATCCGCAGTCCTATCGTTATTTCATGGAGCAGAACCTCTTTCGCTTCATCGATATCCGCCGCGAAAATACGTACGTCCCGGCCGGCATCAGTGCGGATGCTGCCCGCACCTGCGCTGACTACGAAGCCGCGATTCGCACGGCTGGCGGGATAGACCTACAGGTCTTGGGAATTGGCCGCACGGGCCACATCGGCTTTAACGAACCCCCTTCGGCCCTCGATTCGCGTACGCGGCGAGTACACCTCGATGAGGTCACCCGTCGCGATAATTCCGTCTTTTTCGGTGAGCTAAGCCTCGTGCCGCAGGGCGCGCTCACCATGGGCGTGGGCACCATCATGGACTGCCGTCAGGTTGAACTGCTGGCCTTTGGGACGGGCAAAGCGGAGATTATCCGCAAGACCCTGCAGACTCAGCCTTCAGCGGACTGCCCGGCCAGCTGGCTCCAAAGCCATGCCCGCTGCACGTTCCATCTAGATCCCGAAGCCAACGCTTTACTCTAAGCCGACTGTTTAGGATGAAAGTCTCTCCCCGTTATACCTCTTCAATCGATCCGGACTTCGTACCCGCTTCGCTTTGGACCAAGGAATTTGGCAAACTCTGCCAAAATACACCAGGTAGCTCGGTTCTTGCGATTGGTCTATCGCGACCCGATGGCACGGCCTCGGTCTTCCGGACGATGCTCCTGCCAGCCAGTTCGACGAACGACGCGGACAACCTGCTGCACGTTGAGCGTACCGTAAAGTTCCTGCTCTGGGCTCGCAGTGGTAACCTGGTCTTGCTGTCCGGCGAGCATGCCCCCGCCTTGGCCAAGGAGTTACAGGCCATGTATGCCCCTGGTGGCGTCCGCGCCTTCGACGCAGACTTTGCACGCAAGCTCTTCGAACTTCCGCTGACCTTCCGTGCGGTTGCCGAACACGATCTGCCGGCCGAAAGTACTTCTCACCTCCCCCTTGGTCGTAACCTCAGCGGCTGCCGCATAGGCTTCGACCTCGGCGGCTCCGACCGGAAGTGCGCAGCCGTCATTGATGGTAAGGTGGTCTTCTCCGAGGAAGTGAAATGGGATCCCTATTTCCAACCAGACCCTACTTACCATCTCGAGGGCATCCGCCACTCCCTGCAGATTGCCGCTGCTCACCTCCCGCGCGTCGATGCGATCGGTGGCTCGGCGGCGGGCGTTTACATCAACAATAAAGTGCGCGTCGCCTCGCTCTTTCGCGGCGTGACTGACCCAGCGCTTTTCGAGGCTAAGGTTAAGGATATGTTCCTGGATCTTGCGAAGGAGTGGCAGGTGCCGTTCGAAGTTCTTAACGACGGGGACGTCACGGCGCTCGCTGCTTCGATGTCGCTGAACCGCAACGCCGTTCTGGGCATTGCCATGGGCACCAGCGTAGCCGCCGGCTTTGTCGACCCCAAGGGCAACCTTACTAACTGGCTCAGCGAGCTCGCTTTCGTGCCGGTCGATTATCGCGTTCAGGGGCCGGCCGACGAATGGTCCGGCGATCTCGGTTGTGGCGTGCAATACTTTAGCCAGCAGGGCGTGGGGCGATTACTCCCCCTCGCTGGTATCCATCTGCCTGGGTCCATGCGCCTCCCTGAGCAACTGGAAGAACTCCAGAAACTCATGCTGGCCGGGGATGCGCGTGCCCTAAAGGTCTACGAGACCATCGGGATTGCTTTCGGCTATGCCATCGCGCACTTCGCCAGCTTCTACGACATTCAGTGCCTCCTGATCATGGGCCGCGTGACTTCTGGTCAGGGTGGTGATGTCATAATTGACCGAGCTCGGTCAGTACTGGCTGATGAATTCCCCGAACTTCGCATCGACCTCGTCGTGCCTTCCGAGAAGGATAAGCGCCACGGGCAAGCCGTCGCTGCCGCCTCCCTGCCCCCTCTCTGACATGAAGCTCAACCCTAAGGCTAACTTGCTCATCCCTGACCAGCAGACTGGTCCGGTGGCCTTCAGCCGTACGACCCACCTCGGGATTGGCGCGCACCAGGATGACCTCGAGTTCATGGCCTATGAAGGCATCCTTGCTTGCTACGACCGCACGGACCAGTGGTTCGGGGGCGTCATCATGACGGACGGGCGCAGTAGCTCGCGGAAGGGACCTTATGCCGGTTGGACGGATGACCAGATTGCCGCCGAGCGCATCAAGGAACAGCACCAAGCAGCCGTAATAGGTCAGTATTCGTTTATCGCCCAACTCGGCTACCTATCCAAGGAAGTTCGCCCCGCCAATGAGCCTTCCGTCGTCGGCGACTTGCTGGCCATCTTAATGGTCGCCCAACCCGAGGTCGTTTACCTCCACAATCCAGCGGATAAGCACGACACCCATGTGGCCTGCCTGCTGCGTTGTATTGAAGCCCTGCGGGCAATGCCGGCTGAATTGCGCCCCAAGAGGGTTCTTGGTTGTGAGGTCTGGCGGGGACTCGATTGGATGCTCGACGCTGAAAAAGTGCCGATGGCCGTCTCCGCCCGCCCCGAACTGGCCAATGCCCTCAACGAGGTCTTTGCCACGCAGATTATCGGTGGCAAGCGCTACGACCTCGCGGTCCTCGGCCGCCGTATTGCGAATGCCACTTTCCACGACGCCCATGCGTCCGACCTAGAGACTTCACTCCAGTGGGCGCTCGATCTGACTCCGCTGATCAATGACCCCCAGCTCGACGTCATCGAATACACCCTTGGTTTCGTCGAACGCCTAAAGCAAGACATCGCCGAACGCCTAAAGCGCGCGCTCTAAATGAAGCCCACCCTCCTTGTTCTCGCCGCTGGTATGGGCAGCCGCTACGGTGGCCTTAAGCAGATCGACCCGATGGGTCCGTCCGGTGAAACCATTCTAGACTACTCGGTCTTCGATGCGATTCGCGCAGGCTTTGGTAAAGTAGTCTTCATCATTCGTCCAGACTTTGAGCAAGATTTCCGCGAACGTATCGCGGCCAAATTCGCTGATAAAATTGAGGTTGGCTTCGCGTTTCAGACTTTAGATCGGTTACCTCCAGGGTTTACCGTTCCCGCTGGCCGGGAAAAGCCTTGGGGCACCACCCACGCAATCCTCTGCGCCCGGGATGCCGTCCACACCCCCTTTGCCGTCATCAATGCGGATGACTTCTACGGTCGAGATTCCTATGCGACTCTCGGTCAGTATCTATCTGGCCTGCAGAACAGCGACCGCACCTACGCCATGGTCGGTTTCACCTTGAAGAACACCCTCTCGGATCACGGGACCGTTGCGCGGGGCGTCTGCCAAGCCGACGGCCAAGGCCTGCTGACCGACATCCAGGAACTCACCAAAATCGCGAAGACTGCAACGGGCGCCGAGAACCGCACCGAAGACGGCGTCGTCACGCTACTGAATGGCGAAGAGCCGGTCTCAATGAACATGTGGGGCTTCACGCCGAGCATCTTTCCGCTATTAGAAAAAGACTTCGGCACTTTCCTACAGACCAAGGGGCAAGAACTGAAGAGCGAGTCCTATATTCCAATAGCTGTCGGTAATCTCGTAAAGAGTCAGCAGGCTAACTGCCGCATCCTCCGGACGACTGCTGCGTGGTTTGGCGTGACCTATCGTGAAGATAAGGCGCTGGTCCAAGCCAGCATCCTTGAGCAGGTCCGCCAAGGTAACTACCCTACTTCCCTCTGGACCTAGTCTCATGGCCACTTCCGTTTCTTACGACACCCGCGCCATCGCCGCCGCCTTCACCCTGCTGGGTGACTACGTCTCGGCGGAGCCCTACGGCAGTGGGCATATCAATGACACCTTTGCGCTCGAGATGAGCCAAGGTGGTTGCCGCCTGCGCTACGTGCTGCAACGCATCAACCACAACATCTTCAAGAATCCCGATGGGCTGATGGAGAATGTCGAACGTGTCTGCCGCCACACCCAAGCGAAGTTGCAGGCTGCGGGGGCGGCCGATGCCTCGCGGCGAGCCTTGACGTTGGTCCCGACAAAGGCCGGGCGTGGCTGGCACACTGACCCTGCCGGCAATCGCTGGCGCTGCTACGTCTTCGTCGAAGGCGCGACCGGCCACGATATCATCCGTAACGCCGATCAGGCTTACCAGGCGGCCAAGGCCTTTGGTGCCTTCCAAGCCCTCGTCGCGGACCTCCCCGGCGGTCGTCTGGTCGAGACCATCCCCCACTTCCACCATACGCCTACCCGCTTCGCCAACTTCCAAGCGGCTTTGGCTAAGGATGCCCATGGCCGCGCCGCGCAAGCGCTACCCGAAATCGCCTTCGCTCTCGCCCGTGCCCACGAGGTCGGCGTTATTGCCGACGCCATGGCCCGAGGTGATATCCCGGAGCGCGTCACGCATAATGACACCAAACTCAACAACGTCCTCCTCGACAACGCCACCCAAGAAGGCATCTGCGTAATTGACCTCGACACGGTCATGCCCGGTTCGGCCCTTTACGATTTCGGCGACTTGGTCCGCACCTCGACTTCTCCGGCCGCCGAAGACGAGACCGACCTCTCCAAGGTCACGATGCAGTTGCCGATGTTCGAAGCTCTCGTGAAGGGTTACCTAACCACGGCCGGAGGCTTCCTGACCCCCCGTGAACGGGAACTTCTCCCCTTCGCTGGCAAGTTAATCACCTTTGAGATTGGCCTCCGCTTCCTGACTGACTGGCTGGACGGGGACGTGTACTTCAAAATCAAGCACCCGCAGCATAACCTCGACCGCCTGCGGACCCAATTCAAGCTCGTCGAATCCATCGAAGCCCAGTTGCCGGCTATGCAGGCTCTCGTCCAATAAGCTATGAAAGTCCTCGTCACTGGCGGTGCTGGCTTCATCGGTTCACACGTCGTCGAACATTTCCAAGGTAAGGCCGAGGTTATCGTCCTCGATAATTTCCGCTCGGGCCACCGCCGTAACCTGGCGGGACTCCAGCACACCCTGATCGAAGGTTCGATTCTGGATCGCGCCAAGCTCGACGAAGCCATGCGCGGCGTTGACCAAGTCTACCATTTGGCCGCCATGATTTCCGTGCCGGAGTCCATGCTGAAGCCGCGCGAATGCGTGGACCTCAACGCCACGGGCACTTTGCATGTCCTCGAGGCCGCCGAAGCCGCTCGGGTGCGTAAGGTCGTCCTCGCTTCTTCCGCCGCCGTCTACGGCGACAACCCGACCGTCCCCAAGGTCGAGACCATGCTGCCGGAGCCTAAGTCGCCTTACGCCGTGACCAAGCTCGACGGTGAATATTACCTCGACCTCTTTCGCCGGGAACGCGGTTTAGCCACCACGAGTCTTCGCTTCTTTAATGTCTTTGGCCCTCGCCAAGACCCGAAGTCGCCCTACGCTGCCGCCGTCCCGATCTTCATCGAAAAGGCCGTCAGGGGCGAACCCATTGGCATCTTCGGCGACGGCGAACAGACCCGCGACTTCATCTATGTGAAGGACATTGTCGGGGCCCTCACCTTTGCGGCAAACAACCCGGACTTGGGCGGGGTCTTTAATGTGGGCTATGGTCGCAAGATGACGGTTAAGTCGCTCGCGGAAGAGGTTGTCCGCCTCACCGGCTCAACCTCCCGCATCGAGCACAAGCCCGAGCGTCTTGGCGACATCAAGCACTCCATGGCTTCCTCGGATAAGCTCCAGCAAGCGGGCTGGCAGCCGCACCACAGCGTGGCCGAAGGGCTCGGGGCGACGGTCGCTTACTTTAAGTCGCTCAAGGCGTGACTTCAAACGGCACGAGGAGGTAATCCTCGGCGCCATCGCTGATATTCAGCCAGAGGTCATAGCGACCGGGCGGAGGCAGGCGTAAGCGGAAGGAAAGCGTCGGGTTAGCCTCGTATTCACCGCCTTCTAACGACGGGTGCATATGGGCGTAGCCCGTTTGGGTGTTCGCATCGCCAAAGAGGACCGCATGGCCTAAGGAGGCCATTAAGGGCTGGAGCTTGAGCGGAGGCGCGCCGGCCGGGGCCGACAAAGTCACGCGCACTAAGGTGGACTTATCGGACTGAGTCGTCGAGAGGGTCACCGCCTTCACCTGATTACGGGAGATGAGCGGAGGCTTGGGCAAGGATTTTACCTCGAGGCTAGCGGTCGCTTCGGCTAGTAGGACGCGGCCAGCGCGGAGCGTCACGAAATCAACGTAGGCCTGAAAGTCGCCGCCAGGATTTCCTTCCGTGAACCACGTGGGCAATACAAAGTTCCAGGTGCCATCATCGGTCGGGGTCGGATGAACGTGGATATAGCCCTTTCGTCCCGTGACCTGTCGGAGGTGCAGGTGAACCTTCTGTGTGTGCGAGACCCCGACTTCAAAGGGCAGGATCGGTCGACCCTCATCACCGATGAGGCGGAGGGACCCACCCTGCCCATTCTCGTTAAATGCGAGCTCAAGTTTCACCGGAAATCGCAAGGCCTTAGGGGAATAGAAGTTAGCCTCCTCATTGACCCCGCAGAATTGAACACCCTGCGAAATGACCGGCTCATGGGCGGCGTGGAGGAAGGCGCACTGCGTATCCGGCAAAGAGCGTAACCCGAAGAATGCGACGACCGCGAGTGCGGTCAGGATCCAGATTTGGCGTGCAGTGGTCATCGGGGCTTAGAAGGCTCGGCGAGACGTGCAAAGTACTCGGCAACCTCGGCAGAGTCAAATACGGCACCCTCTCGGCGTTGGACAATGCGTCCTTCGGGGCTGACTAACACCAAGGCGGCGTTGTGCAGGATCGTGCCGTCACTCCTCGTCGTCAGGATACCGTAATGGCGCATGAGATCCTTAATGTGGGCTTCCCGACCGGTCAGGAAACTGTGTCGTTTAAAGTCGATCCCATAACCCTGCGCATAGGTGCGAAGCATGCCGGGGGTATCCACTTCGGGGTCGAAGGTGATGGTGAGCAGACGGACATTGGCGAGGGCGGGCCGCTTTGCTAATTCGTCGGCTAGTTTGCGCATGGCCGACGTCGAAGCCGGGCACATGCGGGCGTTCTGGCAACTCGTGAAGACGAAGTTGATCGCCAAGGGTGCGCCGAGAAAGTCTTTCTTCAACCGGAACTGTCCGTCTTGATCCCAAAGGGCCATCATAGGCATGAGGTCATTAGCCCCGCGCATCACGATACGCCCACGTTCAAAGGTATCCCGGCGCAGGGCGTCAACGACCTGTTGCTCCTGTCGCAGTTCCTCGGGGTCAGCCGAAATCACGCCTTCCGCCGATTGTTTGCCATCACGTTGCACCAAGGTACAGCGGACCTGCTTAGCCCAAGCAATTTCGAGGTCGCCGGCTTGGAGCGCAACCGTCGCAGGGGCACCTGGCTTAGCTTCGCTCGACGTAAAGATCGCGGAGCGACTCGCTGGTTCAAAACGGCTTAACTGCCCAACCTGCGAGACCGAGTCGGCCGCAGCGAGGAGTGACCCTGAGAGGAAGTAGAGAAAAACTTTCATGAAAATAGTTTACCGGATTCGCCCATGAGGAGTTGGACCATGCCATGTCGAACGCCCCGATGCGTCAGTTGGAAAGCTTCGGCGCCCGTGAGGTCGGCCAAGATACACAAAGTCAGCAAAGCCGCTGCCATGATATCTAAACGGTCGGCAGGGATTCCTGGTAAGGTGCGTCGTTCATCGGCGGTCATTCGGCAAAGCTTGTCTTTGAGTTCACGGATTCGCAATAACGGCAGACGACCGCCGACCGGGGATTCACCCAGCGCCTCTAAGTATAAGGCAATCACCGCGAATGCCCCTCCAGCGCCTACAATGAGCGCGCGTTCGGCCACTTGCGACGGAATGACTTCGCCCAAGCTGTGGAGAACCTCAGCGCGAAACGCCGCCTGTGCTGATTCGCTGATCGGACCGGGGGCACCATCGAGTAGTGTCTGCGTGAGGCGGACCGACCCTAAGGGGAAACTGCGCGCTAACGTGCAACGCTGGCCGCGGATTTCCATCACCTCCAAGCTCCCGCCACCGAGGTCGAACGCGAAGATGTGCTGATAGCCAGCCAAGGCGGGGTCTGAGCGGACGCCATCTGCGGCTAAACGGGCTTCCACTTCTCCGGAGACTAGCGTCAAGCCCAGGCCTGTTAGGGCTCGTAACCTGGCGTCGAAGTCTCCGCGGTTGCCGCATTCACGGAGGGCGCTGGTGCCTAATAACACGATCGGATCAGCCTTCTGCTCACGGGCGATCGCGACCAGCCGAGCCACGGCTTGGGCACCGGCTTCAAGAACCTCAGCCGATAGGATGATTTCGCCACCCGCGTTCGAAAACAAGCGGACGGACTCAGATGCCCGCAGTACTTCGCGCCCGTTTTGGCGATCGAGGACAGAAACCTTGATCGAATTCGAACCGATGTCGACGACAGCCAGTGTACTCATTAGAATTTGATGTCTGCCTTCAGGCCTCCGAAGCAGTGAAAGTCTTCCTGGGTCTCAAAATCCTTAGTCCGCAGACTTAGGAAATACGTCCCGCTCAGGTGATAGAAGTGAAAAGTCGTACCAGCCGAAAGTTGGAGTACCACTGGCCGCCGCGTCACGGAGCGTGAATTCACGAAGTTCGTTCCATCGGTAGAGTAGTTTCGTACAATGACCTCGGTCTGCGCATCCAGAAAAAACCAAGACGAGACCATTGGCCCGTCCGTCGGCAAATTGAAGCCCTCGACGGGTTGATAGGCGTTCGAATGCCGAATGGTACCATGACCCCACGAGCGATCCAAATCCCAGCCCCAACGGTACTGCACCCCCAGCACCACCTCGGTCCGCAACGTGCCGAGCTGCAACTGCCCACGCGCGATCAAATCACGGAGGTTTCGATTAGCACCATCGAGGTCGAAGCGACGCTTAAACTCGAAGTTTAGGTTCATGGCTGGCTCGTTGGGCAACTGGTAGTCCCAGCCGGCGGGGCGTGAAATACCCACCAAGTCGTGGAACTTATTTTGGACGTTTTGTGCTCCGGAAGCAGGTCCGATGACGCCGAACTGGAATTCGGCGGTAAACAGGCAATCCCTCCGGCCACCCCGTTCGAGAATGGTTCCATAACCATAGGTCAAGTAGAGCGCGCCCGAATACGGTAAGTCCGTATCAGGTGGAATCGAATTGTTCGTATCAGATGGCGTATTGATTTCCTGGGTTAGGGCCCAGTAGTGGTTTTCGTCTGAATTGAAGGACAAACGTAGCCCCTGCGTATAGTAGCGATCCTTGTTGGTCGGAGCGAACTTATCGTTTTCCTCGACCAAAGAAAGGACGGTCCCTGGGCGGGGTACGGGAATAGGCGAGTTCCAGACCAGCGGCAACGTCTGTGCGGCGCCTAGTTTAACCACAGCCATGAAGGCAATCAGGGGGATGGACCGCATGAATCAGATGAGGAGCAAAGCCGTTTCAGTGAAGCGTCACAACGCCTTTCTGCTTGTGAACTATTCACCGCCCAAGTATCTGACTGTCAGGATGTCGCATAATTCTGCACGAGCGCCGACCGCCAGGACAGAGGTCCTGAGCGATGGGTTGACCCTCGTGGTCGTATCGGGCGATTGGACCATTCAAGACACCCTCCCCCGAATCTCTTTTAAAGGGGATAAAGTTAAAGTCCAAGCGGAAGCACTGGGGGCATTTGATTCGTCGCTTCCCGCCTGGCTCTATGTGCATTTGAAGAATGTCCGTCAGTGCGACCTCAGTGCTTTGCCCCCTCGGCTGCAGTCCTTAGTCGAGATGGCTGAGAAAGCTACCCTCAGTTCCGATCGCCCAGACCCGCCAGGTTTCTTTGAGAACTTTGGTTCCTGGGGTGTCGAAAGCACCCATTCTTGGGGGCGGGCTTTTGACCATATCGGCCAAACCGCCGTGGGCTTTGCCCGGGCTTGCATTGGACGGGCTCGGGTCAACTGGAGCGACTTCACCCTCCAACTGCAGACCGCGGGCGTGGATGCCCTGCCCATCGTCGCCTTGCTGGGCTTCTTGACCGGCCTAATCATGGCCTACGTGGGCCTTATCCAGCTTCGTCAGCTCGGTGCCAGCGTCTATGTCGCCAACCTCGTCTCGCTGGCCATGACCCGCGAGATGGGGGCCTTGATGACGGGTGTCATCGCCTGCGGCCGGATGTCTACGTCTTTCGCCTCTCAGTTGGGCAGCATGAACGTTAGCCAAGAAACGGATGCCCTGCGCTCGCTCGGCATCAACCCCGTCGAATACCTCGCGGTACCGCGTATCCTTGCCGTCACCTTGATGGTCCCCCTCCTCGCCATTTTCGCCACCTTCGTCGGCATCTTTGGCGGGATGATTGTCGCCTGTGCGGGTGATCTCAGTATCGAACAATACCTGACGCAGGCTATCGTTGCGATTAAGTTTAAGAGCTTCTTGGTCGGCTTCATCAAATCCATCGCCTTTGGCTTCATCGCCGCTTGGGCCGGTTGCTACCGTGGTTCGGTCGCCCAACGATCCGCCCTCGGCGTTGGCGATGCTGCCACTTCCGCCGCCGTCCTTGGAATCACCCTCATCGTGATAGCGGATGCCTTATTCGCGGTCATCTTCAACCTGTACGACTTCTGATGAACGACGTCGCCCCTATCCTGCTCTGCGAAGACCTCGTGGTCGGCCACGCCGGCCAGCCAGTGATGAGCGACATTAATATCCGCCTCCCCGCTGGTAAGATCATTGCCATCGTCGGCCCCAGCGGCTGCGGGAAAAGTACGTTGATGCGTGTGTTGGGTGGCCTCGATGAACCGATGTCTGGACGATCGGAACTGCTCGGCACTGATCTCGTGCACGCGACTGCCCTCGAGCGTGAATCCGTGCTGCGTCGTTCGGGCTTCCTCTTTCAAGGCTCCGCCCTCTTCTCCTCTTTAACGCTCCGTGAGAACGTCGAGTTGCCGCTCCGGGAATTCCTGCCGATTCCACCGCAGGAGATCGCCCAACTCGCCGAGTATAAGTTAGCTTTGGTCGGCCTGGCTGACGCCATGGACAAGCTGCCCTCCGAAATCAGCGGCGGCATGGCCAAACGCGCAGGAATCGCCCGCGCCTTAGCACTGGACCCGGCGGTGATGTTCCTCGATGAGCCCAGTGCGGGCCTCGACCCGGTAACCTCCGGCAAGCTCGATGAGCTCATCCTTAAAATCAAGGAATCCTTCGGTACGACCATCATCTTGGTGAGCCATGAAGTGCCCAGCATCTTGCGGGTCGCCGACTTCTGCGTTTACCTCGACTCCGATACGGGCAGGATGGGCGCCTACGCGCCACCCAAGGACTTCCTGTCACCAGAAGCCCACGCCAAAGCCCACGCTTTCTTCACCCTCGCCCGGATATCCTAAACGATGAGACGCCATGCCAATAAGACCTTAATCGGCGCCTTCGTCGCGGGCGGCGTCGTGCTCTTTGTCGCCGCCTTTATTCTCCTCGGTGCCGGCTCCTTCTCTGGTGCCAAACCGACCGCCCTCGCCTATTTCGACGACTCCGTCAGCGGGCTCGACATCGGCGCCCCTGTCAAGTTCCGCGGCGTGACCATTGGTAAGGTCTCGCAAGTGCTGCTACGCACAGAGAGCCAAGCCCCGTCTGATTATTCCATCCCAGTGGTCATGGAGTTCACGCCCGACCTCCTCACCCGGCGCGGCCTCGATCAAGCGCTCGTCGACAAGAGCGGCCTACGCGTCTCCGTCGAGAAGGGCCTCCGCGCCAAGCTTCAACAGCAGTCCGTTATCACGGGCGTGCTTTACGTCGAGTTAGACTACTTCCCCGATACGGCCTACAAGCTACACGACACCAAGGGCATCCAAGCAGAAATCCCCACACTGCCGTCTAACCTCGGGGCCTTAACCAAGGCTGTCTCGCAAACGCTCGATCAACTGAGCCGCGTGGACTTCGTGGCCATCACGAAGAAGGTGGATTCGATTCTCGGGCGTATCGACAAGGGGGCTTCCCAAATCGAGTTCGAGAAAATCAACGGTAACCTTGTCCGGGCTTCCGACAATATTGCCCGCATCACCGGCGACCCTGCTATCACCAAGGCGGTCGAAGACTTTTCGGCGGCGATGAAGTCTGTGGATTCTTTAGTCAAACGCCTGAATCAACAGGTCGACCCAGTTGCCGACGATATCAAGTCGATGGCCGCCGCTGGGCGCAAAGCCTTGGAACGTCTGAATGAGACGGCCGAAAACCTGCGAACCCTGACTAAGGCTGGCTCCCCGACGCGGCGTGAACTCGACACGGCCTTGGCCGACGTTTCCGAAGCCGCTACCGCCATCCGCTCTTTAGCCGACTTCCTTGAGCGTAATCCGGAAACGATCATCCAAGGCCGGAGTAAACGCAGCGCCCCCGACAAGAAGGTCGAAGCTGAGCCCGAGACCCCTGTCACCAAATGACCTCGCGCATCCTCACCCTCCTGACGGCCTGCCTACTTCTCACGGGTTGCATCGTCTTCGATAAAAAGAGCGAGTCGGTCTCGTTCCATCAGCTGGCCGCCCCGCAGGCAACTCCGACCGTAAAGGGTCCCTTACTTTTCATCCCTAGGGTCACCCTACCGTCCGCGGTCCGTCGACCGACGCTGGTCCTGATTGACGAAGCGAACAACGTTCAGGTGGAGGACTCCCAACGCTGGGCCACCCCCTTAGACCGTGGACTAGCGGAGGCCTTCGGCCAGCACCTCGTCAAGAATACGGGCCGGCCCGTCACCAACCAAGCCCCAGGTGAAAGCCACCTTGTCCTGCTTATCGACGTAGACCAATTCGCCCTTAACCACGGAACGGCCGTCCTCCAGTTACGCTTCCGGGTGGAAAACGACGCTGGGCACCTCCTCGCCGAAGGCCAAGGGACCTGGAACAGCCCTAAAGCCGAAAAACCCGAGGACTTTGTGCGCGCCCAGTCGGAAAACCTCGCCAAGGCGGCCCTCATCATTGGTAAAGTGTTGGCTCCCTTGACGACTAAGTCCGGGCCACCCAGATGACCGACCAACCTATCCACCGCCCCAACGGCTTCAGCGAAGTGACGGGGGAGATCTGCTTCGACCTCCCCTCGGCCTATATTCCGCATCGCGCCACTGGGTTGCTGCATCTGGCCCGCTTCCTCGGTAAAATCCGCAAGCATCTTAAGGGGGAGCTACCTAAGTCCTACCAACGGAACTTCTGCAAGGGGTTTGACCGTTTCCTCTGCGCCCACCTCGACGTTACTCCGGAAGCCGTCATCCAGTGCGTACGCGAAGCCCAAGACGAAGCTGACCTCGACGCTCGTCTCCTCGCACTATTCCCCAAAGACCTGCTCGTCCATAAATGGAATCGAGAGCTCGTCCAAAAAGGGATGAGCGAAATGGGTCGCGAAGCCCTCGGTAATGCCAAACGCTTAATGGGTGCAACCGAGCGCACCGACGTCATTTCTTTTGCCGACATGATTGATTTTGACGAGGGACGTATCCTATGAGTACCGACGAAGCCAACCCCAACCGGCTGGTGCTTCGCGGCATCGACGCGGTCATCGCCTGTATCCTGGAGCACCCGAAAGCCCTCCGCGAGGTGCATGCCTCCTCTGCTTTTGTCGCGGCCTTGGCGCCGCACGTGATCGCCCTCGAAGCGCTCGGCGTAAAGCTGCGCACCTCTTCGCCCGACGACATGTCTTACCTCTGCGAGGAGTCCTGTCATGACGCTTGTGCGGTGACCATGCGTCCCGAGCCCGGCCACGTGCGCGTGTCGGATTTCTCCGAATGGCGCGAGAAACACGAGACGATCGTCATCGCCGACCACATTACACGCCCAGCGGACTTGGCGGCCATTGCCCGAACCATGAGCGCCTTCGGGATTCATCGGCTGCTACTTTCATCGGGCACCGAGAAGCTCGCGTTTAACGCAGAAGTCTGGTCCCTCGCCCGTGGGGCCATGGAGCATGTTCGCCTCATGCGCGCCGCCGCCCTCGGTGGGCTACTCAAACTCGTCGAGGATAAGTGCTGTATCGTCGGCTTCACGCCTGGCGTTGGCCGCAAGGTCGACCTCGGCACCCCCGTTCGCGTCCCTGGCCGGCATCTCGCGCTGCTGCTGAGCGGCACGGAAATCCATGGCGACCTCCAGCCTCGCCTAGACCACGTCTTCCGCTACCCCGGCCTCGTCAGTCGTCCCTCCTTGGCCCTCGCCGAGGCCGCTCCGATTGCCATCGCTTGGATTGCCTCCACGCCGCAGCCCCGTGCTGACGGCTTCCTGGCCCGCAAGCGTGCCCGCCACCTTAAGTCTGATCCACCCCCTCCTTCTGCCTAATCATGTCGTCCGTCCAGCCTCCTGAAGGCGAGAACGTCATCTCGCTTCAAAACATCAGCCGCAACTTCCTGTCGATGCTGCAGCGCCAGCACGATATGTTGGCCTATAGCCTCGCCGGTCTCCGTACCGCCGACCCCAAGGCTTATGCCTATTACTCAACGGTTTCGCGTGTGATGCCCGCCCCGCAGGTACACCTGCCACACGATCAGATGTTGGCTTACGCTCGCAATCTCATGCTGCGTACCAGCATCAACGACCTCATTGGCCTCTCGGCGGAGTGTATGAATCACTGTCACTTGCTCTGCACCCTCATTCGGGTCCGCGGCAAGCAGCAGCAGGTCTCGCCAGACCTCGATAAACAGATTGCGCAGAAACATGAGGCCTTCTGCCGGTTGAACCTCCAAGAAAAGTTTAACGAATTGGAAGCGACTTTTGACATCATCTGCGACCTGGAAGATGGCATTTTCAGCCTCGCGGCCGCTCTGCGCGTCCTAGTCCGCGGTGGCATGGTTACCAACGATGACATCACGCCCGACGGCTCGCTGACCCTAGAGTTCAAGGCGATGAAGGACGTTGAAGTGCCCAACGACTCACCCGAGAACTTGCCCGAGAACACGCCCGTCGAGCGCCCCCTCGGCCTTACGGGCACTCCGCAAGTGAACCTGACCGGTGGACTGAATAAGGCGACCAAGACGATCTCAAAGCTTTCTGATACCCAGCGCACCTTCCGTCCCGGCGAGATGCTCGACTTGACGGACGAGGAAGTGCTCGGTCTGAACATCACGGTTGCCAAGTTTTTTGATGGTCTCTTCCGTTCGGTCGAACACTACGGCCGGTCCTCGCTGGGCGACCCTGCTTAAGTCCGCGCCATGGACGCGCCGGCCCAGATCACCCGACCACGCCTAGCTTGGCTGTGGGTCGTCGGTGGCTTCCTGTTCCAAGCGCTACCGGCAGCGATCAGGGAGGAAGCCCTGCCCGTTGCGCTCAAGAACATTGGTATCTCGAATACCCGCATCACCCAAGTGGTGGCGATTCTCGGCCTGGC
>CAITUF010000146.1 GCA_903895475.1 uncultured Opitutia bacterium
GGTACGAACCTCGTCGAAGCTTTGACCGCCTGTGCGGACCTCCTCAAGACCTGTGGCGGCCATCCGATGGCCGTAGGCGTCTCTTTAGCCGTGGCCGATGTGGAGGCCTTCCGGGCCCGTTTCGCTACGGCCATTGCGGCCCAGAAGGTGGCGGGTGCCGTCGTGGTCGATGGCCGTGACCTCGATATTGTCCATTGGATCAAGGCGACTGAAGTATCCGACCGTTTGCTGGATGACCTAGAGTTACTCCAGCCCTACGGCGAAGGTAATCCGGAGCCTCTCTTTGGCGTGAAGTCTTTTGTCTTTGAGCGCATCCCGACGGCTTTTGGCGAGGGGAACTTTCGTTACCAGAGTTCACCGATTGCTGGCCGCCGCCTAAACTTTGTCGCCTGGCGCATGGCCAACCGCGTGCCTGAGTTGGGCCGCTCGGTGGATCTAGTCGTTAAACTGCAATGGAATCGCTGGCAGGGGCGGAAGCTCCCGCAGGCGGAAATCCTCGACTGGCGCTACAGCGCGTAAGCTTTACTTGGCCGCCGCTTTGCCACCATTGGCCGAGCCCGCATTAGGGTCGGCGACTGGGTCGGGCTGCTTACGTTCTTCGATTCCCTTGATATTAATCGAGTGGCCACCGGCATCGCTCGGCAGGAGGAAGAAGAGGGTGCGGACATCGGCCTGCTGGTAGGTGCGGGCGATGTAGCCGATTTGGAAGCCGTCTTCGCCTGGCGTCAGGATCTCGCCTTGCGCGTAGCTGTCATTTGCCACCGGTGCACTGATGACAGCCCGGCCATTCGGTGCGATCGGGGTGGACTTACCATTATAGCGAACCTCGACCGGCTTGCCCGTCAGGTTGATGTATAGGTAGGAGCCGAACGGGAAAGTGCCCTCCTTATCTTCGATGGCCATGATGCGCTTGTCCTTGTCAGCACCGGCGAAGAGCAGGATGTATTTCCCGTCGGCGGGGAAAGTGTACGAAGCAAACGGCACTGGCGGAACGTACGGCCCTTTGGCGGCTTTTCCTTTGTCGGCGGCGGGGGCCTTAGTAGGGGCCTTGCCCTTGGCGGCCTTCGCGGACTTGGCTTCCGTCAGAGCCTGCTGGTGGTCGCGTTGGCGGTTGTTGACCTCGGTTTGGGCGTCATCCGCATCCTTACTCGCTTCCGCCATAATTCGGGAGAGTTCGCTCAACTTCGCTTGGGCGGCTTCCGCCTCGGCTAATTCAGAGGCCGAGATTTTACCGGCTTGGCCTTCCCGGCTGCCAGTGGTGGCTTTGGCGCTCAGGGCACTCAGCCGTGCGTATTCTTCACTGGCCTTCCGGGCACGCTCTTGGGCGGCCGTCCGCCGACCGTTCGCCGCCACGATTTCGACGGGGACTTCGGGGGCCTGCTTGGCGAGGTCATCAACCATGACGAAGGCGATGGTCGCTAGGCCGCGGTAGGTCTGTTCGCCAGAAAGGAAATCATTACTGATGTCGAGGCGCTTAGCATCGCGTCCGTCGAGGAAGCCCGATCCGAGGATTGGAGCGTCAAACGAGA
>CAITUF010000147.1 GCA_903895475.1 uncultured Opitutia bacterium
AGCGCCCAAGGCCCCATCGGAGATGCCATCGAAGAGATTGACTGGTCGGTCGGCCAAATCATGGCCGCACTCCGCGAGCTGCACTTAGACGAAAACACCCTGGTGATTTTTACCTCCGACAACGGTCCAGCCGGCCGCCCCGCCCCACCGTTCTCTGGCAGTAAGGGAACCAACCTCGAGGGGGGCGTCCGCGAGCCTTGTATCATGCGCTGGCCGGGACGTATCCCCGCCGGCACCACGTGCGATCGTATCGCCGGCAACATCGATGTGCTACCGACTTTAGCCAAGGTCTTCGGCGCGGAACTGCCCAAAGATCGCATCCTCGACGGACGGGATCTCGGATCGTTGCTGGCAAACTCTAACGCCGCACCCGTGCGTGACACGCACTTGTATTTCAACGCTGGCCAAAAGCTAGAAGCCATCCGCCAAGGGCAGTGGAAACTCTTCCTCCTGGACCCCACTAAACGCAAAGGCGAACCAGCCCGCACGGCCCACGCCTTGTATGATTTATCGAAGGACTTAGCCGAACTGAATAACGTCGCCGCCCAACACCCCGACATCGTGGCCCGCCTGAAAAAGGAAGCTGCCGAACGCCTAGCGGAGATTGAGGCCAACAAACGCCCCATCGGCAAACTCGGAGACGGCAAAGACGTGCCCGCGGTCAACGCCCCGGCGAAGAACCTCACTGCGTTGACCAATCTCAAGCCCGGTGCAGTGCTGAAAGCAGCAGCGGCCCCCCAAGTCGGCGAACGGGCCTTCGTAATTACCTGCACCTTCGCCACCAGCCAGGCCAACACCATCCTGCTCTCCCACGGCGGCGTGCAGCTCGGCTATGCGCTGCATATCCGTGACGGGAAGTTGACCTTCTCGATTCGCCGCGGCGCGGACGACAATAGCGAAGTCTCACTCCCCGCACCGACCGATGGCCAGGCCCACCGCGTGCGCGCGAGCCTGACCAAGGACGGTAAACTCCACCTCCAATTGGACGACCAACCAGAAGTTGTGGTTCAAGGCACTGGCCTCATCGGCAAGCAACCAGCCGAAGATTTCTGCGTCGGGCATGACGCCACCAACCCGGCCGCGAAATACGCCCAACCCGAACCCTTTCGCGGAACCTTGGTGGACCTGACTGTCCGTTGAAACCCTTCCTAACGGCGGCTTAAGAATCATCCGCCAGGGGTGCTCCCGCCTGAGCACCATGATCACCGAGCCTGGCATATTCCTCGACCGGCTAAAAACTTTTGACCTCTATGCGCACCCTCAGCACCTCCCTCCTCATCCTGCTGGCCAGCATCCTCGCCGCTGCTGATGCCACCCTGCCAAACTGGCCGAACCATGGCACAATCTTCCTCCTGACGGATCGCACCGGAGTCGACCTGCCCGCCACGGAAAGCGTGACCGACTTCCCCCTCCTCGTCCGCCTACAGGGCGATTGGTTCCCATTCGCCCAAGCCAAACCGAACGGGGAAGACCTCCGCTTCACCGACGACCAAGGCCAGGTGTTGCCGCATCAAATCGAAGCATGGGATCCCGTTGGTGGCACGGCGGCCATCTGGGTACGCATCCCAAAAATCACCGGGCAACAGCGCCAACCCTTACACGTTCACTGGGGCAAAGCCGACGCCCCCGACGTTTCCGACGGGGCCAAGGTCTTCAACGAAAGCAACGACTACCTGACCGTCTGGCACCTTGGCGAGACCCCGCTGGATGCAACGGGGCGCCTCACGGCGAAGGATACTGGCACCTCTGCGGTGGTGGGTATGATCGGCGGCGCTCGCCACTTCCCAGGCAAGGCTGGCCTGTTCGCCGGCGACAAGATCACCGGCCTTCCTACGGGCTCGCAGCCACACACGACCGAGGCCTGGTTCCGCCCCGAGCAGGCCAACGGCAACGTCTTGGCCTGGGGCAATGAGCAGGGGCAGGGCAAGGTGGTCATGCACTACCGCAGCCCCTCGCACGTGAAGATGGAAGGCTACTTCTCTGATGCCGACGTCCAAAGCACGCCGTTCCCAGCGGGGGAGTGGGTGCACGTCGTTCACACCTACACGCTTGGCGACTCCAAGGTCTACATCAATGGCGAGCTGGCTAACGCCGCCAAGGGGCGCTCGACCCCACTAAACATCCGCACCCCTGCCCGCTTCTGGATTGGCGGCTGGTACCACAACTACAACTTCGTCGGCGCTATCGACGAGGTGCGCCTCTCGCGCGTCGCGCGGTCCGCTGCGTGGGTCAAACTCAGCTACGCCAACCAAGGAACCCGCCAGAGCCTACACGGCCTCCTCGTCGCCCCTGGTAAGGGTGAGGTCACGCTGACGCCCGCCACGGCCGAAATCGCCGAAGATGGACGCCTACCCTTCACCTTGGTCGCGCCCGGGGCCCAGAAGGTAACCTGGCTCGTCGTCCGCGATGGCCGTGAGCAAGTCATCGCCATGGACCGGTTCCGCTTCGAATTAGTCGCCGGCCGGACGCAAGGCGATGCCACCGTTAAGGTGATTGCCCGCGTGGTCACGGCGGACGGCACAGTCGACCGCATCGCCACGGCCTCCATCCGCGAGGCCATTCCCGAGCCCAAGGTCCACCTGCAAGCGCCCACGGGCTGGGATGGCCGAAGCCCGCTGGATATCACGGTGATTGCCGATAACCAAGCCGCCTTAACCAAAGCCGGCGCCGGTGCGCTCACCGTCCGCTGGCAGGCCGATAGTTTTGCGGTGACCCAAGAAGCCCGTGGTGCGACCTTGCACCTGAAGCGGGCGCAACGGAGCGGCCTCCTGACGGTCACGGCCACCGTCGACAACGGCGGCATCCCAACGACGGCCAGCGCGACGATCGATGTCCGAGAGCCAACGAAGGAGGCGTGGACGACCCGCGCCGCCGACCCCGACGAGAAACCAGCCGACCACCAATTCTACGCCCGGGACGACCGCGGCGAAGGCACCTTACACTGTAATGGCCAGCTCGATCGCCCGGGTGCAAAGCTCACCCTCACCGTGACCGTCGACGGTAAGCCCTACGCACAGACGACACCCACCCTCGTCGGCGATCGCTACACCAGCGCGGTCAGTTTGAAATCCGGCCTCGTGCGTTACCGTGCCGTCCTGACCTCCGAACTCGATGGGCAGAAGGCGATTTTACACACGGCGGACGACTTGGTCTGCGGAGATGCCTTCATCATCATCGGCCAGTCGAACGCGGTCTCGACTGACTGGGGCAAAGGAGAAGGCACTTACCAAAGCGAGTGGCTCCGGTCCTTCGGCAGCATGTCGGGCAGCCCGCAAGGCCTGCGTCTCTGGGGACCAGCGGTGCATCGCGACCACCAGGGTGGTAAGTTGACGATTGGCTACTGGGGCATGGAACTCGGCCAACGCATCATCGAGCAACAGAAAGTGCCCGTCTGCTTTATCAACGGCGCAGTCGGCGGTACCCGCATCGACCAACACCAGCGGAACACCGTCAACCCGACCGACATGACTACGATCTACGGCCGCCTGCTCTGGCGCGTCCGCGAGGCTAAACTGACCCACGGGATTCGTGGCATCTTCTGGCACCAGGGTGAGAACGACCAAGGTGCGGACGGCCCCACCGGTGGTTATGGCTACGAGCTTTACCGGGAGTTCTTCCACCGGATGGCGGGGAATTGGAAGTCAGACTACCCTAACGTGCAGGTCTACCACTTGTTCCAGATTTGGCCGAAATCCTGCTCGATGGGCGTCAATGGTTCCGACAACTACCTCCGCGAAGTACAACGTCGCCTGCCAGAAGATTTCGCCCGCATGACGATTCAATCGACACTGGGCATCGATCCGCCCGGGGGTTGCCACTTTCCGCCGGCCGGCTACGCCGAGATGGCCCGCCAACTCTACCCAGTCGTGGCCCGCGAGCACTACGGCTTCCAGCCAGCCGGGCCCGTGACGGCAGCCAACCTGCGCACCCTCAAAAGTAATGCAGCCCAGGACAAACTGACGTTGACCTTCGACCAGCCGATTGAGTGGGACGATACCCTCTGCGGTCAGTTCAGCGTCGACGGCATCACCGGCGTCGTCACGGGCGGTAAAGCTGCGGGGAACGTCCTCACGCTAAGCCTCAAGACGCCGGGTGGCCGCACCTTGACCTACCTCGACAGTAAAAATTGGAGTCAGAAGACCTTACTGCGCGGCACGAACGGACTCGCCGCCCTGACCTTCTGCGCCGTCCCCATCACCCCCTGACCTTCATCCCCAATGCGCCTCCCGCACCTTCTCGTCCTCGCCCTAACTGTCGCCGCGTTCACTAACATCGCTTATGCGGTCGACGGCCCCCGCAAACCGAACTTCGTGTACGTGTTCACCGATGACCAACGCTGGGACGCCCTCGGCGCGGTGCAACGCGAACAGGGCGAGAAAGGCCGCTTCCCGTGGCTCAAGACGCCGAACCTGGATCGAATCGCTGCCGAGGGTATTCGCTTCCGCAATGCCTTCGTGGTGAATTCCCTCTGCGCCCCGTCGCGCGCCTCGCTCGTCACGGGACAGTACGGGCACGTCAACGGCGTCACCAACAACCACACGCCCCACCCCGAAGGTAATCTCTCCGTCGCTACCTTGCTTCGTCCAGCCGGCTACGTCTCGGGCTACTTCGGTAAGTGGCACCACGGCAACCAATCCGGCAAACGCCCGGGCTTCGACACCTCCGCGAGCTTCGTTGGCCAAGGCGTCTACTTCGATTGCCCGATCGAGGTCGACGGCGTCAAGACCACGAGCAAGGGTTTCGTCGACGACGTCACCACCGAGTATGCGGCGAACTTCATCAAGGCCAACAAGGACAAGCCGTTCCTAATGATCCTGGGCCTCAAGACTTGTCACGGACCGTTCACACCGCCGCCCCGTAACGCCAAGGACTACGAAGGTGCCCTGGCTCGTTCGGTGCCCAATTACGGCATTCCGGCCATCTACGCCAAGGCCGGTCCGAACGGCGCCAAGGGTAAGGCTACCGATGCCAAGGAAGTGAGCACCAACCTCGGCATGTTCCGCGGGATTAACTCCGTGGACGACAACGTCGGCAAACTCCTCCAACTCTTGGATGACCTGAAACTGGCGGACGATACCGTCTTCGTCTTCTCGAGCGACAACGGCTACTACCTCGGTGAACATAACCTGGGCGACAAGCGTACCGCCTACGAGGAATCCATGCGTATCCCGATGCTACTCCGCTACCCGCGCATGGTGCAGGCCGGTCGCCGTGAAGACCGTATAGTACTGAACGTCGACCCGGCCGCGACCTTCCTCGACCTCGCTGGCCAACCCGTTCCGGCCGAGATGCACGGGCGAAGTTGGAAGCCGCTCATGGGAGGAAAGTCCGAGGTCACCTGGCGCGACAGTTTCTTCTACTGCTATTTTTACGAAAGGAACTTTAACGCCCCGCTGACCACTGCAGTGCGCACGGCTGACGCCAAACTGATTAAGTACCCTGGCCACGACGAGTGGACCGAAGTCTTCGACCTCAAGGCCGACCCCTACGAAACCAGAAATCTGGCCACCGACCCGGCCGCCGCGGATCTCCGCCGAAAACTGGAAGCGGAGTACGACAAACAGGCCAAAGCCATCGACTTCAAGATACCCACCTTCGCCGACCAAGCCGCGCCCGCTGGCACCGAAGCCCCAAAGAAGAAGGCCGGCAAAAAGGGCGCCCAATAAATACCTTACTGCTTCCATGAAGACGCGCCTCCCCCTCCTCCTCGCCTGCCTTCTTCCGTTCGCGGCCTCCGCCGCCGACGACCCGAAAGTCACCGCGCTTACGGCAGTCGATGACGCCCGGGTGGCGGCGATGCTAAAGCCGAGTAAGGCGGCCCTCGAAACCGTCCTCTCCAACGACCTCCGGTATGCCCATTCCAATGGCAAGGTCGACACCAAGGCCTCCCTGACCGGCTCCCTCCTCGGCGGCGAAGCCAAGTACGTGAGCTACAAATATTCCGAGCGGTCCTTCAAATTCCCCGCCCCTGACGTCGCGCTCATGGCCGGCCGACTGGAAGTCCAAGCCGTCGTGGACGGCGTCAGCATGACCACCGGCATCAGTTATCTTGCCGTTTGGCGGCTCGAACAGGGTCAGTGGAAATTCCTCGCCTGGCAGTCCTGCAAGATTCCACCCGCGACCCCGGCTAAGTAAGGATAGTCAGGGGATTGAGGATTGGCGGGCAGGGACAAGTTACTAGAAGTCTCTGTACCCCGCATGCATCCCTCCTTCGTCGCCCTTTGCCTTGGCGCCGTTTCGGCGCTGGCCCTCGAGTACCCGCACCCGCCAGCCGATCCGCAACCGACCGGCTGGCCGCTCACCGCGGCGGAACGTGCTTACGTAACCGAAAAACCGGAATACGAACGCCGTCCGGGAAAAGAGGTCAACAAACACCTCCCGCAGTTCTGGCCGAGCGTGCCCACCGCCGGCTATTGGAGCGGGACCACTTGGCTCGACGTACACAGCACGCTCGTCGCCCATGTGCAGAAGAACGCTGGCAGCTGCGACGTTCTCTTGGTCGGAGACTCTATTACGCAGCAATGGGGCGGCCCGCTGGATAAGACCGGGCCCAACGCCGCTTGGCTCAAGCACTTCGGCAAACTCAAGACCATCAACCTCGGCATCGGCGGCGACAAGACCCAGAACGTACTCTGGCGTCTGGATCACGGTGGCGTGGCCGGTCTCCAGCCCGCCGTCATCGTGCTAATGATCGGCAATAACAACATGTTCTTCACGCCCGAAACCGGCGTACCCGCCGCCGCCCAAGGCATCCGCACCTGCGCCGTGAACCTCCGCGAAAAATTCCCTGCCGCTACGCTTGTCCTCGCTAAGATCCTGCCCTGCCACTCGCCCAAGGACCGCTTCTATCAAGACATCGCAGCGACCAACGCCGCACTGGATAAGCTGGCCTTGGACCAAGACCCCCAGGTCAAGGTACTCGACCTGACCAAGGACTTCCTGAACGCGGACGGCACGATTCGCGCCGAACTCTACCTCACGGACAAAATCCACCTTTCGCTCGCTGGCTACGAAGCCTACGCTCAACGCCTGAAGCCGCTGCTCGCCCCGCTGACCCAAAAGTAATCCTCCCCTATCCCCTACCCCCTACCCCCTATTCTCCCATGAACCCCATGCTCACCTCCGTCGTAGCCCTTTCCCTCAGCTGCGCTTCCCTGCTCGCCGCCGACACACCAGCCGCCCCTAAAGCCGCCGCGCCCAAGGCCGAGGCTAAGAAGGCACCGGTGCGTTTCCAGAACGATGGTAATCCTGAACGCCTTAAGACACCGCTCGCGGTGAAGCCCGACGAGAATATTCCGTACGGACCACACCGCATGCAGGTGATGTATTTCTGGCGGGCGAAGTCCGATAAGCCGACGCCCGTCCTCTTCTACATCCACGGCGGCGGCTGGGCCAATGGCGACCGCTCCAGCGTGAACAGTCTCCTCAAACCCTGCCTCGAGGCTGGCATCTCCGTCGTCTCGGTGGAGTACCGCTATATCAAAGACGCCACCGCCGATGGCGTGATCCCACCCGTCAAGGGACCGATGCTCGACTGCGCCCGTGCCCTCCAACTCGTCCGCAGCAAAGCCAAGGAGTGGAACCTCGACAAGACGCGCGTGGTCGCCAGCGGCGGCTCCGCCGGGGCCTGCACCAGCCTCTGGCTCGCCTTCCACGACGACCTCGCCGACCCGCAGAGCACCGACCCGATTGCCCGCGAATCCACCCGCCTACTCGGCGCCGCTGTCTCCTCGCCCCAGACGTCGCTCGACCCCAAGCAGATGCGCGAATGGACGCCGAATAGCAGCTACGGCGCACACGCCTTTGGCATCGCCGGTGATACGGCGAAGAAGATCTCCGCGTTCCAAGCGTTCTTCGATGCCCGCGAACGGCTCCTGCCGTGGATCAAGGAATACTCTCCTTATGAACTCGTGACCAAGGATGACCCCGCCGTCGGTCTCTACTTCCCGACCGTGCCGAACATCGGCAAGGATGAGAAGGATGCTACCCACTCCGCCAACTTCGGCGTAAAACTCAAGGAGCACTGCGACACAATCAAGGTGCCCTGCGAACTCGTCTACCCCGGCGCACCCGACGTCAAGCACCCGAAGGAAATCGACTTCATCAAAGCGAAGCTCCTGACCTCCGCCAAATGAAGTCCATCGCCGCCCTGGCTTCCTGCGTGACCCTCGTCGCGGCTGAACCTACAAAAAGACCGACCGCCGAGGAGATGAAAGCGCTGGCGCTAAAAATGGCCGTCGACGTGATCAGCACCAAGGACGGCACGCCGCAGAAAGTCGTCTACTACCAGCCAGAGTCCGCGGCTAAGAATCTGACCGGTCCCGCCGTGCCACTGCTGGTCTTCCTGCACACTTGGTCGGGCAGTATCGAACAAGGCCCCATGCTCATGGGCTTGGCTAAGCAACGCGGCTGGGTGATGGTCGCCCCGGATTTCCGAGGCGTTAACAACCACCCCGAAGCCTGCGCCTCAAACCTCGCCTCTCAAGACATCGTCGACGCCGTGGATTACGCGAAGAATCACGCCCGTATTGACCCAGATCGCATCTACCTCGTCGGCGGTTCGGGCGGTGGCCATATGTCACTCGTCATGGCCACCCGCACTCCCGAGCTCTGGGCGGCCGTGAGCGCTTGGGTCCCTATTTCCGACCTAACTGCGTGGCACGCCGAAAGCAGCGTGCGCAAGAACGCTTACGCCAAGATGATTGAGCAATGCTGCGGCGGCATACCCGGGCCCGCGACGGCCGCAGAATACCGG